>JAJKJG010000193.1 GCA_021154065.1 Methylobacterium sp. | reverse complement strand
GCGTCTGATCCAGGCGGCGCGAGCGCACGTGAAGCGGGCGAGACGTAGCCCCGTCGGCTCGTAACCGGCTAGCTACGCGCTGCAGCGGCGGGGTTGATCGCCTCCTCAGCTAGCTCCGAGAGAACCGCGTCCGTGTTCTCCTCTTCGACCAATGTCTCCTTCAGGAGCTCCTCCGCGTCTGAGAGGCCAAGCTGCTTAGCCCACGAGAGCAGGGTGCCGTAGCGAGTGATCTCGTAATGCTCCACGGCCTGAGCCGCTGCGATCAGACCGGCATCCAAAGCCTCGCCGCCCTCAAACTCCTCGCGGATCTCTTGGCCCTCCTCAATGATTGCCTGAATGGCCTTGCACTCGACCCCTTCGGCCTGCTCGCCTGCGAGCTGGAACACCCGTTCCAGGCGCTTCACCTGCTCCTCTGTCTCTTTGAGGTGGACCGCGAATGCGCCTCTGAGCTCCTCGGATTGAGCCGCTTGCGCCATCTCAGGAAGAGCTTTCAGGATCGCCTTTTCGGCGGAATAGGTGTCATTTAGTAGGTGCAGAAAGAGCGCCTTGAGATCCTTCTCAGCCATGGGTAATCTCCTGCTCGCCGGGACAGAGCACAGACAACCGTCTGACAAGGTGCGCGTTCCCAATTACCGTGGCCTACGAAGCGGTGAACAGCGTTCCCGTGGCGTTTGGTCCAGGGCCAAACGCGTTTATGTCGTCCGGAATGGATTAGCTTGCGCCATGCGAGCGGCACGATCATCTCTGCCGAGTGCCCGAAGATGTGTTCAAAATGCATATTCACAAACGTCAGTTTGCCTTCTTGTCGGTAAGCCAAATCGCTGCACTTCGGCCAGGTGACGGAAGCGTGCTTCACTCTTTCGCAAGGCGTCTTCAGCCTGTTTGCGGGCGGTGATCTCGATCATGCTGCTGATGAGGCGATGAAGCGTGCCGCCTTCGGTCCAGACCCATGTCCATCCCCATCACGATGTCTGACCCTGTACTCGGTTTCCAAGTGGGACGCCTTCCCGCTGATGATTTCGTCGCGAGTGTTCCGAAATGCCTGCCAATCATCGGGGTGAATGCGCGAGGTCCATGCTTCAGGCGTAGCGGGGAAACTCTCGTCCTCGCCGATGATCTCCATCTGGCGCGCCGCGTTCGCGTCACGCTGCCGGCCTTCACGTCATAGTCAGCAACGCCGCCCGCATGGGGAGGCAAGCAGCGCGATCGCAGGTTCACTAGGCAAGTTTCCCGGTCACCTCGGCCTCGATGGCGTGACTCGTCCCAACCTTCGGCATCTCCGCCGGGCGTCGTCGCGCGAGCTCGAATACATCCCCGGAGCTGAGAACGTGCAGCCGGACGTCGTATATGGACAGTGCTCTCTCCGGGCGCGCTTCTGCGATATTGGAGTGCGTGACGCCCGCGCCGTCGATTACGTATACGCAACCGCTGCCGAGGACCTCGAAACGGCGGCCGGCCAGAACGATCGCGGTGTCCTCGTCGATGCCGAGGCCGAGCTCGCGCGGATTGTGGGCGACAGCGCCAAACAGCCGGCCGAACCTCCCGCGTTCGGCGAAGTGCTGGTCGATGATGACGTCGCGGACGAGCCCGAGGCCGGGCGCCATGTGGAGGTCGCCGATCCGGTGCGACTCGCCGCTCGAGCCCTTAACCAGCATGGTATCGCTCATGACCGAGGCCCCTGCCGAGGTCCCGGCGACGAGCCCGCCGCGCTCGTAGATCTCGCGCACGCGGCTCTCGACGGGCGTGTCGCCGATCTGGCTCGAGATGCGGAGCTGGTCGCCGCCGGAAAAGAACACGCCCGCAGCCCCCTCGAAGCTCCGGAGCTTCTCGGGGTCGAGGGTCTCGGCTCGGTCGCGGACGTAGAGCTCGGTCAGGTCCGTCACGCCGAGGTCCGCGAAGGCTTTCTGGTAGGCTTCGAAGTAGCCCTCCGGCTCATGCGAGGCCACGGTCGCGAGGACGAGCTTGCCCCCATCAAGGCGGCGCGCCACCTCGCGCAGGATCACGCGGTCACCCTCCTTGTCCTCGCCGCCGCCGATGATGACGAGGGTTCCCTGGCCGGGCTTCGTGCCATGCATCGGCATCAGACCGCCTCCGATGCCCTGACGGAGACGCGGGGCTCGCGCATTCCCTTTGTCATCCAAGCTACAGCGAAATGGCTGCTG
Organism: Methylobacterium sp.; assembly: GCA_021154065.1. Next base: position 4,600 of record JAJKJG010000193.1, on the reverse strand, counting down.
TTGTGCGCCTGCGCGAAGCGTCCCTGCGGGTCCAGGACAATTCCGCCGGCCTCTCCGCCGACCCTCGCGAGACGGTGCAGCGCACGGTCGATCGCCGCCTTCGGGGGTGCCGTGTTCAGCGTCCGGACGACCTCCGCAGCCAGCGTTGCGCGAGCGATCTGCTCGCCGTCTCCAGAGAAGACCACGGCACCCACGTCATTGTCGGCATAGAAGCCGCAGCCCGGCAAAGGAGAATCGCCCACCCGGCCCGGCGGGCACCCCTCGATGCCGCCAGTCGAGGTGCCCGCGGCGACGTTGCCGGACGTGTCCAGGGCGACGCAGCCCACTGTGTCGTGGCCTGCCGCTGCGCGGGAGCCGTTCTGCCCGCCTGGGGCCAAGGCTCGGATCAGGGCGGCCGGGTCGCAGCTTTTGGCGCCATGCTCGACCGCGAACCGGTACGCTCCCTCGGCAACCAGGAGAACCGGCGGCTCGCGAAGCATCAGGCGGGCGACGGTGATGGGGTGGCGCACGCCCTTGATCGCACCCACGGCGCCGAGATCGAGGGTCGACCCGTCCATGAGAGCCGCGTCCATCTCGACCTCTCCGGTATCGTTACGGACCGAGCCGTAGCCGGCATTGAAGGTCGGATCGTCCTCTAGGACGCGAACCGCGGCCTCGACGGCGTCGACGGCCTGGCCGCCCCGCTCCAGCACGGCCCGCCCGGCGGCGAGCGCCTGGAGACAGCCGCTCCGGTTCGCCTCCTCCTCGTCCTCGGCGATGTTCTTCGCGCCGCCGTGGACGGCCACGGCCCAGGTCGGAGCCAAGATCACGCGCTATTTCGCATTTCGGCGGCGGGGGCGCTGCGCCTGCGCCGGCGCGGCTGTCTCGGCGCCTCCTCGGCTCGGGCGCGGGCGGCGATGGGGACCCGGTAATCGAGGACCTGCCGCCACATCGCCTCGATGTCAGTCGGGGTGAGGACGACGAGGTCTCCCGGCTGCGCCATCGCAAGGCACGCATCCGCCGCACGATCCTCGTCGAGGATGCAGCGGATGCAGTTCCGCGGGAAGCCGACCGCGAGCGCGCCTTCCGAGAGCAGCGCCACGATCTCCCCGGGCCTGCGCCCACGGCGTGCCGGATCCTCGCGGAAAACGATCTCGTCGAAGTACCGGGCCGCGAGCGCGCCCATCTCGCGCATGTCCTCGTCCCGGCGGTCGCCGGGGATGTTGACCATCCCGATCACCCGCAGATGCCGCAGGCGCATCTTGAGGATGAGGCTCCCGAGAGCCTTGAGGCCCGCCGGGTTGTGGGCGTAGTCGAGGATGACCCGGAAGCCGTGCCCGTCGAAAACGTTAAGGCGCCCGGGGCTGTGCTCAAACGACGTGGTGAAGCCCGACAGCCCCTCGCGGATGGCGGACACTGGAACCCTCTGGGCATAGCACATGGCGGCCGCCGCGAGCGCGTTCTGGACGTTGAACTCGGCAAGGCCGTCGAGGGTTGCCGGGATTTCCGCGGCGCGCATCAGGCGGAGTGACTCGCGCTGGTCGTGGATGACGATGTCGCCCCCGGCCGCGGTCGGCTCGCGCATGACGGCGAGCCCGCCATCACCGATATGCTCGCGCAGGAAGGCGGGCATCTCCGCGCTGCCCCGGAGTGAGAAGTAGTCGATCCGCCCGCCGGCGCGCCGGCTCATCCGGGCGGTGATCTCGTCGTCGGCGTTGAGGACGCTGAAGCCGTCTCGGTGGACGGCCTCGACAACGACCGACTTGACCAAGGCGAGATCCTCGACCGTCTCGATCCCCTTAAGACCGAGGTGGTCGGCCGCGACGTTCGTCACGGCGCCGACGTCGCAGTCCGGGAAGGCGAGGCCTTCCCGAAGGATGCCGCCGCGCGCCGTCTCGAGCACGGCGACATCGACCGTTGGGTCGCGCAGCACCATGCGGGCGCTCCAGGGGCCGTAGGCGTCCGCCTCGACGACGCGCTCCTCGTTGATGTAGATGCCGCTCGTTGTGGTGAGCCCCACCGTCAGGCCGTGGGTGCGCAGGACGCGCGCCACCATGCGGGCGGTCGTGGACTTCCCGTTCGTGCCCGTGACGGCGAAGATCGGGATGCGGCTCCGCGCGCCGCGGGGGAACAGCATCTCGATCACCGGACGGGCGACGTTGCGCGGCCGGCCCTCCGACGGCTGGAGGTGCATGCGGAAGCCGGGCGCCGCGTTCACCTCGACGATGCCGCCGCCGGTCTCGCGCACCGGCCGCGCGATATCCGGGGCGATGAAGTCGATGCCGGCCACGTCTAGGCCGACGGCGCGGGCGGCGCGCCTCGCGATCATCGCATTCTCGGGATGGATGTCGTCGGTCCGGTCCAACGCGGTGCCGCCGGTCGACAGGTTGGCGGTATCCCGAAGATAGACCACTTCCCCGGGCGCCGGGACGCTCTCGAGGGCGAGACCCGCCTTGGTCAGGAAGGCCAGCACGTGGTCGTCGGCCTCGATCCGGGTCATGACGTTCTCGTGCCCCTCTCCGCGCCGCGGGTCGAGGTTCTCCTCCTCGATGAGCGCCGCGATGCTCCGGACGCCGTCCCCGACCACGTGAGCCGGCACGCGCTCCGCGACCGCGACCACCTCGGCGTCGACGACGAGGATGCGATGGTCGCGCCCGACGTACTGCCGCTCGACAACCACCCGCCGGCTCCGCCGGGCCGCCTCCTCGAAGCCGCTCCTCACCTCGTCCGCCGTGGCGAGCCCGATACTGACCCCCCGCCCGTGATTTCCGTCGAGAGGCTTGGTTACCACCGGGTACCCGATCCGCTCGGCCTCCCGCACCGCCTCCTCGGCGGTGCGCACAACGGCCCCTCTCGGGACCGGCAGACCGGCGTCCTCGAGGAGCGTCTTGGTAAGGTCCTTGTCGCTCGCGGCGTCTGTCGCGATCTGGGAGGTGAGGCTCGTGATGCTGGCCCGTATGCGGCGCTGGCGCCGGCCGTAGCCGAGCTGCACGAGGCTGTGCTCGTCGATTCGCATGACGGGGATGCCGCGCCGCTCCGCCTCCCTGACGAGCGAGAGCGTCGTCGGCCCGAGCGCCGCGCTGCGCTGGACGCGGCGGAGCGTCTGCAGCGCGAGGGCCACGTCGAGCCGGTCGCGCCCAGCCGTGTCGTCCGGCGGATCGCAGACGCGATCGAGACCGGAGATCCCCCGGAGCTCGGGCGGGAGCAGGGCATCCACCAGTTCGAGCGCCAAGCGCCCGGCGAGCAGCCCGACTGATTCGTCGCTGAAGGCGAACATCACATTGTAGACGCCGGGTCGTCCCTTCACGGAACGGGTCTTGCCGCGCGTCACCGCCGCGCCTGCGCCCGATTGGAGTTCGATTGCAACGTGCTCGACAACATGGCCAAGCCACGTGCCCTCACGCAGCCGGCGAACGAAGCCGCCGGGTTCTTGGTAGCAGCAGCCGTGGCCGTCGAGGCCCGGCAGCAGCGCGCGGAGACGCTCAGTGAACCCCGGGAGGCGATCCGTCGGCCAGGCCTCGAGTGCCCCGAGATCGAGCTGGATCCGGATCATCGGAGCGTTCCCATAGACGTGGGGACCGCGGTAGACGCCCGTCTCGACTACCCGCAGCCGGCGCCCCGCTGTAGCAGCCCGAACCACATCCGATCCGGTCTTCGCAACGGCCGGGGGATCGCCGGGGTCCATAGTCCGGCCTTGATCGATTGGGGTCGCAGGCTGATCGAAAGTCATGCAGATGCTCGCCGGATTTGCGTTGGATCCGTCAATTCGCCCGGAAGCAAAGGCGTTCCGGCCAGAGCGTCATCTTTGTTTGTCGAACGCCCCTCGGTGCGCTTTCGGACAATGCGGTTCGAGCGCGAGCAATACCTCGCGGCCGCCGCTTATTCCCGGCGCCCTCGGGTGGCGGGCTCATCGAGGCGGACCAATGCGCTCGCGAGTTGCACGAAGGCGTGCCGCCCCCGGTCGGGCGCCTTCGCGGCGAAGCCGTGGCGCGGGTGCCCTCGTACAAGGGCGGTCCCGACCTCGATCAGGCGGACGGCCGCCGGGCGGTTCTCAGCCCTGTTACTCGGCCGCCGTAGCGGGCACCGGCTGGGGCGGCGTGCCGTAGAGGCGGGGATCTATTGGGGAGAGATCGCCCGTGTCGTCCGAGAGCGCCTGCAGCTTTGCGTAGCTGAACTGGCCCTTTCCGTCCGGGGACAATCCCTGGGCCCAGCTGCCTTCCGCAGTATCCTCGCCCTCCGACGCATCGATGAACTGGTAGGCGACCTCGTTTTTCTGCCGCTCCTCAGGGAAGTTCGAGGGGCACGGCGTCATCTCTAGTCCGTCGGCTTCAAGCTCCGCGATGGCGGCGATCCACTGGTTCTGATGCATCGTATCGCGGGCAATAAGAAATGACAGCATGTCCCGCACACCCGAGTCGTTCGTCATGTTATAGAGACGGCTGACCTGCAGCCGGCCCTGGCTCTCGGCCGTCACATTGAAGCGGAAGTCTGCGAGAAGGTTGCCACTCGCGATCATGTACCGGGAGGTCCAGGGGAAACCGACGCTGTCGGTTGGTGTGGCACCGAGCCCAGAGACGATGACGTGCTGAGGGTTCATGCCCGCGACAATAGCGTCCTCGAT
>JAJKJG010000192.1 GCA_021154065.1 Methylobacterium sp. | reverse complement strand
TCCTTTCGCCGGACGGCTCGCCAACCGGAAACTTGTCGCCGGAGACGTGCCGGTTGTCGCCCGGCTCGACGACCTCCGTCGCCGGGTAAACGATGCAGCCGATGGCGCGCTCGGGACGCAGCTCCCGCCACTGCCGGCCGCCGGGATCGACGCTCTCCAGCGTAGCCCCCTCTTGCTTGCCGCCATGCTTGTAGAAATACCAATACGGGATGCCGTTGACGGCGGTGACCATCGTCGTGTCGTTGCCGAGCAGCGGCTGCATGGACTCCACGGCGCTGCTGAGTTGGTGGCCCTTCAGGCCGACGATGACGCAATCCTGGACCCCGAGTTCGGCGGGATCGTTCGTGCAGGTCGGATGCGCGACGATTTCCTCATCGCCTTTGAGGAGCCGCACGCCGTTCTTGCGCATCGCCTCGAGGTGCGGGCCGCGCGCCACGAGGCTGACCTCGGCGCCGGCCTGGGCAAGTTGCACGCCCAAATAGCCGCCGATCGCGCCGGCGCCGAAGATGCAGACCTTCATTGTGCGTTCCTCCATATGGGCCCTGCTTTAGGCTCTTGCGCGGTCCTCTTTGCAGCGGCGCGGTCAAAGCCGAAGGCAGCCTGGCATTTTGTATCTGGTATGCCTGAGCCCTCCGTAGCACGGCTTTGATAGCTCCGCTAGTCAGAATGTGTTCTCGGCCCGCCAAAAACTTGCTTCACTGGGCTCAACTGGCTTTTTCTTCTGGTCGGGTGCGGTTTCCGCGTTCAGATCGCACCCCGCAGACAACCGCCATGGGCCTAAGCGGAACGCCGCACCCGCTCTCGACATTGGCGGATATTGGATCGAGTATCTGGGTGCCTCGGATCACGGGTCTCAGATACCGCCGGCAGCGCTCGTCGGCAGATCTGTTCGGAAAGAATGGAGAGCGGGTCAGATGCCGGAAGCGAACATCCACGATCGCCTCACAATCGAGCGGATCTATCCCCGCGATGCGTTCGATCGCGATACGCGGAGGAACGCCGAAACCAAGACCGAGGTTTTGCACGGCCTCCGAATCACGTCGTCGCCTGACGCGAACGGCGTCTTCAGCCTTGCGCGAACCTCGCGCCATGTAGCCGAGCAAAACCCTGAAGGCGATGTCGTGTTCGTCTCCCCCCATCGCTACCAAGGCGACGACGCTCTGATGCAAGGCCCCGATTATGGAGGGCCCGAGGAGAAGGGCGCCGCCGCTCGCGCAAGCCAGGATGCCAACGCGGCTTACGATATGTTCATCAGCAGGGTGATCGAGGCTGCGAAATCAGCGGATTTCAAATCAGCGATCGGCTTCCATGAGAGCCGTCTTGAGGGCTTTCACGGCGGCTGAGCGGTTTCGCCAGTTCCGATCCGTCCGGCGGGGTGGCGAGCGCGTTATTGGAGCCCCACAAACCCCGTACGCTGACGGGAGCAGGCTCCTACACGTCGCGGGAAAAGCCCAGCGAGGAAAAGGTCGGCGCGAGCATGAGATGGCTTCGCGACCATGCTGAAAACGCAAGGCGTCGCAATTGCTCGCAGCGCTGCTCACACGTGTGCGGGCTCGTGCGCAACGTGTCTGCGCAGCACGCTCCTGTCCGTTTTTGAGGCTCCTGTTCCGTTTTAAGGGTTATAGTCTTAACTCCTGCCGCATTTCGTAAAGGTGTTGACATCAGGTATCTGGCATGCCAATAGGTATTTGGTATGCCAAGCGAATCATGATGTTTCCTTCGCGAAGGAGCTTTCGTGTGAATGCTCTTTTTAAGCCAGCAGAGTTGAGTCGTCGGCCAGACAGGGAGGACGGCGAGCTTGTGATTGCTCGCCTTCCCGAAGAGGTAAGCTTCAAGACGAAAGCTTACGCCGCCTTGAAGCAGGCCATCACCAACATGGACATCTATCGGTCGTCCGGACCGGTGATGTTGGATGAACGCGAACTGTCGGAACGTCTTGGGGTCAGCCGAACCCCTATCCGCGAAGCTGTGGCCATGCTCCAGCAGGAGGGTTTCGTTCGAGTAGCCCCGCGTCGAGGCATCATGGTGGTGCGCCGGACGAAGCGCGAGATCATCGAGATGATCCAAGTTTGGGCCGCGCTCGAAAGCATGGCGGCGCGTCTGATCACACTTCATGCGAGCGATGATGGCATCGCTACGTTGCGCTCCCTTTTTCAAAGCTTCGGCGAGAAACATGAGCTGCTCGATCATCTCGATGAATACTCCTCTGCCAACATCGCCTTTCACCAAGCTCTGATCCGCCTCAGCGGGTCGGAAACCCTTGCCTCCATGACGGAAAATTTGACGCTGCACCTGAAAGCGATCCGTCACCGCACGATTTTCGAGATGAACCGGGCCCAGCGTTCGCTGGAGGATCACATGCGGATCATCGACGCCCTGGAGGCCCGGGACACGGAACGCGCAGAGCGCCCGGCGCGCGACCATACGCTGACGCTTGCCGAGCACGTCGAAAAACACGTTGATCTCGACTAGCGGGCTCTCACAAGCAATCAGTCAACGGGAGGAGCATGGCATGGCCGCCACGGCACGAAAGAAGAGGGCAGAGAGGCCCTGACGCTCTGAGTACGATAGCTGAAACGCCGCAGTCAAAAGGTTTTCCGGGAGGAAGCGGAATGTCCGCATCAGCACAGCGCATTGATGCAAATATAGCCGACGCACAGCACATAGAGCAGGAGCTGACGGATGGATTTCACCTCGTCATCGACGCGCTCAAGCTCAACGGCATAAACACGATCTACGGCGTGCCCGGCATCCCGATCACCGACTTCGGACGCATGGCGCAGGCCGAGGGCATCCGCGTCATCTCGTTCCGTCACGAGCAGAACGCCGGCAACGCTGCCGCCATCGCCGGCTACCTCACGAAGCAGCCCGGCATCTGCCTCACGGTTTCGGCGCCCGGCTTTCTCAACGGCCTCGTGGCGCTCGCCAACGCCACCACGAACTGCTTCCCGATGATCCTCATCTCGGGCTCGTCCGAGCGCGAGATCGTCGACCTGCAGCAGGGCGACTACGAGGAGATGGACCAGCTCGCCATCGCCAAGCCGCTGTGCAAGGCGGCCTTCCGCGTGCTGCATGCGGCCGACATCGGCATCGGGGTCGCGCGCGCCATCCGCGCCGCGGTCTCGGGCCGCCCGGGCGGCGTCTATCTCGATCTGCCGGCGAAGCTCTTCGGCCAGGTCATGGATGCGGCGGCGGGCAAGAAGTCGCTCGTCAAGGTCATCGATCCGGCCCCGGCGCAGCTTCCGGCGCCGGCCGCCGTCAAGCGCGCCCTCGAGGTGCTCAAGAGCGCCAAGCGCCCGCTCATCATCCTCGGCAAGGGCGCGGCCTATGCCCAGGCGGACGATGCGATCCGCGCCCTCGTCGAGAAGAGCGGCGCTCCGTTCCTGCCGATGAGCATGGCGAAAGGCCTCCTGCCCGACACGCACCCGCAGTCGGCGGGCGCGGCGCGCTCGACGGTGCTGAAGGACGCCGATGTCGTGATGCTGATCGGCGCGCGCCTCAACTGGCTCCTGTCGCACGGCAAGGGCAAGACCTGGGGCGAGGCGCCGAGGAAGTTTATCCAGGTCGACATCGAGCCGAAGGAGATGGACTCGAACGTCGAGATCGCGGCGCCCCTCGTCGGCGACATCGGCTCCTGCGTCGAGGCTCTCCTCGACGGCATGGGCGGCAACTGGCCGGCCCCGCCGGCCGATTGGACCGGCGCCGTCAACGCGAAGCGCGAAGAGAACGTCGCCAAGATGGCGCCGCGGCTGATGAACAACCGCTCGCCGATGGACTTCCACGGCGCGCTCGGCGCGCTTCGCACCGTCATCAAGGAGCGGCCGGACGCGATCCTCGTCAACGAGGGCGCCAACACGCTCGATCTCGCGCGCGGCGTCATCGACATGTACCAGCCGCGCAAGCGCCTCGACGTCGGCACCTGGGGCGTCATGGGCATCGGCATGGGCTATGCGATCGCGGCCGCGATCGAGACCGGAAAGCCCGTGCTCGCGGTCGAGGGCGACTCAGCCTTCGGCTTCTCGGGCATGGAGATCGAGACGATCTGCCGCTACAACCTGCCGGTCTGCGTCGTCGTCTTCAACAACAACGGCATCTATCGCGGCACCGACCAGAACCCGGCGGGGTCGGATCCGGCGACGACCGTCTTCGTCAAGGACGCGCGCTACGACCGGATGATGGAGGCCTTCGGCGGCGTCGGCGTCAACGCCACGAGCCCCGACGAGCTGAAGCGCGCCGTCGATGCCGCGATGGACTCAGGCAGGCCGACCCTCATCAACGCGGTGATCGACCCGGCCGCCGGTAGCGAGAGCGGCCGCATCGGCAACCTCAACCCGCAGAGCCAGCTTCGCAAGAAGCCGACGCAGTAGCACCAGGCGCGGGCTCTTCGAAGAAAATGCAAAGGAAATCGAGAGGAACGAAGATGGGCAAGGCACTCGACGGCGTCCGCATCCTCGACTTCACCCACGTGCAGTCGGGGCCGACCTGCACGCAGCTCCTCGCCTGGTTCGGCGCCGACGTGATCAAGGTCGAGCGCCCGGGTACGGGCGACATCACCCGCGGGCAGCTCCGCGACGTCCCCAATGTGGACAGCCTCTATTTCACGATGCTGAACCACAACAAGCGCTCGATCACGCTCGACACCAAGAACCCGAAGGGGCGCGAGGTGCTGGAGGCGCTGGTCAAGACCTGCGACGTGCTGGTCGAGAACTTCGCCCCCGGCGTCCTCGACCGCATGCTGCCCTGGGAGAAGATCCAAGAGCTCAATCCGCGCATGATCGTCGCCTCGATCAAGGGCTTCGGCCCGGGTCCCTACGAGGATTGCAAGGTCTACGAGAACGTCGCGCAATGCGCCGGCGGCTCGGCCTCGACGACCGGGTTCCGCGACGGACTGCCGCTCGTCACCGGCGCCCAGATCGGTGATTCCGGCACCGGTCTGCATCTTGGGCTCGGCATCGTGACGGCGCTGTTCCAGCGCGAGAAGACCGGCCGCGGCCAGCGCGTGACCTGCGCCATGCAGGACGGCGTGCTCAACCTGTGCCGGGTGAAGCTGCGCGACCAGCAGCGGCTCGCGCATGGTCCGCTCAAGGAATACAGCCAGTTCGGCGAGGGCATCCCCTTCGGCGACGCGGTGCCGCGCGCCGGCAACGATTCGGGCGGCGGCCAGCCCGGGCGCATCCTGAAGTGCAAGGGCTGGGAGAGCGACCCAAACGCCTACATCTACTTCATCACCCAGGCGCCGGTCTGGGAGAAGATCTGCGACGTGATCGGCCGCCCCGAGTGGAAGACCGACCCCGGCTACGCCAAGCCGGAGGCGCGCCTGCCGCGGCTCAACGAGGTCTTCGGCACGATCGAGGAATGGACCATGACCAAGACCAAGTTCGACGCCATGGAGATCCTCAACCAGTACGACATCCCATGTGGGCCGATCCTCTCCATGAAGGAGATCATCGAGGACCGCTCGCTCTACGAGACCGGCACGCTCGTCGAGGTCGACCACCCGACGCGGGGCAAATACGTCTCGGTCGGCAACCCGATCAAGCTGTCGGATTCGCCCGCCGAGGTGGCGCGTTCGCCGCTCTTGGGCGAGCACACGCAGGAGATCCTGCGCGACGTGCTCGGCTTCTCGGAGTCGCAGGTCGAGGAGATCGAAGGCTCCGGCGCGCTCGGCGGCGGCGCCCACCGCATCGCGGCGGAGTGATCGCCCACCTCTCCCGGAGGGTGAGGTCGAGTCGAGCCGAAGGCGCGACCGGGTGAGGGATTACGGTCCAAACGGTGAGAGCGTAAGCCCTCACCCG
>JAJKJG010000191.1 GCA_021154065.1 Methylobacterium sp. | reverse complement strand
GTGACCAGGATGCCGTGGATCACGTCGGGGGTGGCAAAGCGCAGGGTCACCGGGCGGTTTGCCGGAACGAGCAGGCATTGCGGCTGGAACGCGAACTGCGTCGCCACCATCCGGCTCGTCACCTGGCCCGAGGCGTCGACGGTCGTGCCGAGGTTTCCTTCCGTGAACTCGCCGGTGAGATGCAGCGTCTTCGGATCGACGGTCTCGATGTTGCTCGGCGGGTTGATGTGGTGGACGACGCCGGCGTAGATGATCGCGAGCATGATGATGGTGACGACGCCGCCGGAAACGGCGGCCCATCCGAGCTCCGATCTGAGAATTGCCGCTTCCGTCGCAGGCATGGCTTCAGCCCACCGTGCCGCGGGGCAGGAACACGAGCGCGTACATCAGAAACCAGGCGAGGAGCAGCAGCCCGACGGTGAGCCCGGACAGGGCCAGCGCGCCGCGCGGCACCTCCGCCATGACGCGCTCCAGCGCCTCGTCGTCGACCTCGTCCGACGACGAGTTGGCGCGAACCCGAGACGGCTCGGGATAGCCCGTGGACGGCATGGCGGATCTCTCGCGCGACGTATCCGTGCAGCGGAGCGCCGATGCGGGGGCCATCGGCGCTCTTCATCTTGTCCACGGAGTGCAGCGCGGTCAATGCTCGAGCTTGGGCCTCCTCTCGCCTCGACGTTCGCAGCTGCCCCAATACCTGCGGTACTCCCGCGGATCGCTCACGCGATCAGCGGCATCGCGAGAAGCTCGTCGAGTCTCTGCTCCGTTGGCGCAAGCTGATCGCCGCGCAATGCCGGTCTGACTCGCCGGGGCGGCGCCGTCCGGCCGTGATGCCAACTCTCAAACCGATTTGACCTACGTCAAGGTTTCGGCGCCGGGCTCCGAGCATAGGGATGCCTGCTGCGCGCCCGCGGCTGATGACGAGCGAGCCATGGTCACGACCACCGAGACGAAGTACATGACCGAAGGGGAGGGCGGACTCTTCGTGGTGCTCGCGGTCGGCACGCTCTCTTGCGTGTTCGCGGCGGCGAACGCCGTCGACACCGCCTTTGCTTTTCACGCCTATCTTTCGGCGGCGGCCTCGCTCGGCGCGCTCGCGCTGGTGCTGAACCGCTACATCGGCCGCGGGGCGGCGCCGGTGCCCCGCGAGATCGACGGCAAGCCGAACTATAATTTCGGTCCGGTCAAGTTTGCGGCCGTCGCCTCGATGGCGTGGGGGATCGCGGGCTTTCTCGTTGGCGTCATCATCGCTTTCCAGCTCTGGGCGCCGGAGCTCAATTTGGGCCTGCCCTACACCACCTTCGGGCGCCTGCGACCGCTGCACACCTCGGCGGTGATCTTCGCCTTCGGCGGTAACGTGCTGATCGCGACCTCGCTCTATGTCGTGCAGCGCACCTGCCGGGTCCGCCTCGCCGGCGACCTCGCCCCGTGGTTCGTCGTCCTCGGCTACAACTTCTTCATCGTCATCGCCGGCACCGGCTACCTCCTCGGCGTCACGCAGTCGAAGGAGTACGCGGAGCCCGAGTGGTATGCCGACCTCTGGCTGACGATCGTCTGGGTCGTCTACCTCCTCGTCTTCCTGGCGACGATCTGGAAGCGCAAGGAGCCCCACATCTTCGTGGCGAACTGGTTCTATCTCGCCTTCATCGTCACGATTGCGATGCTGCATATCGTCAACAACCTGGCGATGCCGGTGTCGTTCTTCGGCTCGAAGTCGTACCCGATCTTCGCCGGCGTGCAGGACGCGCTCGTGCAGTGGTGGTACGGCCACAACGCCGTCGGCTTTTTCCTCACCGCCGGCTTCCTCGCCATCATGTACTACTTCATCCCGAAACGGGCCGAGCGGGCCTGCTCAGGATGGACTCGACTGACCTCAACCTGCCCGACGCGAGCTACGACCGCGCCCTGATGTTCTTCCTGCTGCACGAGCAGCCGGAGCATTATCGCGAAAGGACGATCCGCGAGCATCCGCTCACAGGCCTTGTTGAACATCATCATCCGAGCGTGCTCGTCGATGATGATGATACCGTCGGCCGCGGTCTCGAGCACGCTCGCGAGGCGCACGTCCGAGACGCTTCCCGCCCGGTTTGCGCGTGGGTCGATTTTTCCCATGTAAGAAAAGAGCAGGCTCTTGCCCGGCATGCAAGCGTACCGATCAGGCGATATCACCACTCGACGGCCGCGGCGCGTCCACTGCCGCGCTTCGTCACTACCGGCATCCCGGCAACTCTCGCGCCCTCACGCCTCGGCATCACGCGCTAATGTCACTGCTCCGGCCTCCCGATAGCGCCTCGCCCGACGGGAGAGCGCGCACAACCGTGACGTTGCACGACGCCTGTGCGACCAGCTGAGAGGAGACGCTGCCGAGAAAGCGTCGAATCGACGAGGAGCCGCGAGCTCCAATCACGATGTGGTCCACATGCGCATGGCGGGCATACTCGAGAAGCGCGTCCGCCGGGTCGGGCGATTCCAGCACCGTGTAAGTAACGCGATCCTCCATCAGAACCAGCGGACGCGCCCAGTGCTTCAGCTCGACGAGGCGGCGGGCATGAAGGTTGCGACCCTCAGCGTCTTCGCCGAAATCGATCCCGACGCGCGGGACCTTGAGCACGTTCACGCAGGCGAGCCGCGCATTCGACTCGATCTCGAGCACCCGGCCGACGATGGTGCGCAGTGCCTCGGCGAGTTCGCTCATCTCCGGCGAGAGGTCGATCGCCGCCATGACGATCGGCGCCGAGGCGAGATGGCGGGCGATCGGCCGCGGCTCCGCGGCCGGCTTGAGCTGCGTCGAGAACCAGCGTTTCATCCTGACGCCGAACGGGGCGCGGTTCGCGCGCTCCGCACGCTCGGTGAGGACAACTAGCTCCGGATGCGAGAGATCGAAGGCGAGCTGGCCGGCGGTCGCCGGGCGCTTCTCGGGATCAACTTCTAGGCAGCGCAGGATGACCTCCTGGAGCCAGGGCGGGATCGCCGGGCAGATCCGCCGCGGCGGCCAGGGGTCGCGGTAGAGCCGGCGGCGGAGCCCCCGCGATCCTTTCGGATTCCCGAACGGGCGCTCGCCGGTGGCAAACAGATAGAGCATCACACCGAGCGAGAAGATGTCGCTGCGAGGATCATTGCGGTTGGCGAGCACCTGCTCCGGCGAGATGTAGGGTGCGGTCCCCACCGGCAGGCGGAACTCCTCCGCAAGGAGGTCCGGCAGCCGGTCGTGCCGGGAGAGGCCGTAATCGATCAGCACCGCCTCGCCGCTCTCGCGGGTCATAATGTTGCTCGGCTTGACGTCGAAATGGATCACGTGCTGGCGGTGAATTTCGTGCAGCGCCGCCGCGACCTTCGCGCCGATCTCGGCCACACGGGCCGGCTGGAGCGGCGCCTTCTCGACGAACGGGAGGAGCGACTCGCCGGGCAGCCGCTCCATCACGATGTAAGGCTGCTCGGAAAAATCCGCCGCCGCGACGAAGCGCGGCACATGCGGCCCCGATAAGCGCGGCAGGATCATCTGTTCGACCTCGAAACCGACGATCGGGCCCGGCCCCTCGCCATAGGCGATAAGCGGCACCTTCATAACGAGCGGCAGCCGCTGTGCCGGATGCGTGACGCGCCAGAGCACCGCCATGCCGCCTTGGTGCATACGCTCCTCGAGGCGAAAGCCATCGACCTCCTGCCCTGGCTCGAGACCCCGCGGCATCAGCGCCCCCCGAAAAGCCTCGCCGCGAGCGCGGGCGGCAGTCCTGCCTTCACGATCTTCTGCGCTGCGGCATCGATATCATAGGGCACGCGGAAATAAGTGAGTGTGCTCCGCTCATGGTCCAGTAGGGCATAGCAAGCCGCGGGATTGCCGTCGCGAGGCTGGCCGACAGCGCCGATCACCGCGAGCCAGCGCCGACTCGGCATAAGCGGGACACGCGAATCCGGAACCGGGCAGTGGTGCGATGCCGGCCGGCCCGGCGCCATGTGGAACAGGGCCGGCACGTGCACGTGACCGCAGAAGCTCAATCGTCGAGGCGTGCTGGTCATGCTGCGCTCTGCCTGTATCTCGTCGGTAATGTAAAGCCACGCTGCCGGAGCATAGGCGCTGGCGTGCACAAACAGGCACTCACCTTGTTCGAGCAACAGAGGAAGCTTCTGCAAGAATGCGGCTTGCGTCGAATCAAGCCGCGCCCGCGTCCAGTCGATGGCTGCGCGGGCGAGTGCGTTCATGCTTTCGGATGGTCTTGCAATAGCTTCGTCGTGGTTGCCGAGGAGCGCGACGGCGCCGTCCTCGACCATGCGGACGACAGTGTCCACGACGTAGGATGGATCGGCTCCGTAGCCGACGTAGTCGCCGAGGAAGACAAAGCGTTCGGCCCGCATGGAGCGCGCGTGAGCGAGACAGGCGTCGAGCGCCTCCCGGTTGCCGTGGATGTCGCTGAGCAGCGCAATGAGCATCAGCGGAACATAGGCGAGAGCGGTCACGGAAGCACCAAGAGCCAGTGTCCCCACACGGGGACCGCCGCGCCTCCGGATGCATGACGTTAACGCGCCCGATCGTAGGACAGCTCAGGACCTCCGTTGAAAGTGGCCAGCGCGGCGTTGAGTAGGGGAGACAACGGTTCAAGCCAGCCGGCTGGCCCCTCGGGCTGCTCATCCAGAAAGTCTGTCATTGCCATGAGGGCTAATGAGCAGAAAGTGCTCACGAGAAAGACCCGGAGGACCGCGGAAGACACCGAGCCGCTGCGAGGTAGGAGGCCTCGCAAACACGCGGAGGCGCCGCATCACATGAGAGCACCCCGAGACGTTGACAGCTCATTCACGCTGCTGATACGTAGCACATCAATACCGAACTATGAAATTGCAAAAGGCAAGCACGTCGCCTGAGAAGCCGCGGGGTACAGGTGATCACTTCAGCTCAATTGCGGGCGGCGCGTGCCCTCCTGCGTATCGACCAGCGAAAGCTCGCCGAGCTGTCGGGCCTGTCCGTGCCGACGATCCAGCGTATGGAGGCGAGCGAGGACGTGATCCGCGGCAACGTCGACTCGCTCATGAAGCTCGTTGCTGCGCTCGCCGGTGTTGGCGTCGAGCTCATCGGCGATGACGCCGTCAGCGAGGGCGGCGGACGCGGCGTCCGCCTCATGGGTAACCGCCGGAGCGAGTCCCGGCAGAGGCGCGGGAGGTGACGCTGGCCCTCGGCTGCGTCGCGGCCCTCATCGCCGTCGCCGGCCTGTCGCTTTTCGCCGGCGGCCGGCCGCCGGGCTCGCGGCTCGTTTACGGTGCCTGCCTCGCGGTGTCGCTCGTTGCGCTCGGCGCAATGCTTGCGCAGATGCAGGCAGCGCCCGAAAGGCTCGCACTGCCGCTCGGCCTGCCCTGGATCGGCGCGAACTTCCGCCTCGATCCGCTCGCGGCCGCTTTTCTCGCTGTCGTCAATCTCGGCGGCGCCGCGGCGAGCCTCTATGCGCTCGGCCATGGCGAGCACGAACCGGCGCCGATGCGCGTCCTGCCGTTCTTCCCGGCGTTCCTCGCCGGGATGAACCTCGTCGTCCTCGCCGACGACGCCTTCACCTTCCTCTTCGCCTGGGAGTTCATGTCGCTCACCTCCTGGGCGCTCGTCATGGCGCATCACGAGAAGCCGGAGAACTTGCGCGCCGGCTACGTCTACCTCGTCATGGCGAGCTTCGGGACCTTGTGTCTCCTTCTCGCCTTCGCGCTCCTTGCCGGGCCGGACGGGGGCTACGCCTTCGCCGACATCGAGGCCGGACGGCAGGCGCGGCCGCTCGCCGGGCTGATCCTGGTGCTTGTTCTCCTCGGCGCCGGATCGAAGGCCGGCCTCGTGCCGCTGCACGTCTGGCTGCCGCTCGCGCACCCGGCGGCGCCGAGCCACGTCTCGGCGCTGATGAGCGGCGTCATGACCAAGGTCGCGATCTACGGCTTTGTGCGGATCGTGTTCGGCCTCCTCGGCGAGCCGGAATGGTGGTGGGCCATGGTCGTGCTCGCCATCGGCGGCGGCACGGCGCTCATCGGCGTGCTCTATGCCGTGATGGAGCAGGATCTCAAGAAGCTCCTCGCCTACAGCACCATCGAGAACATCGGCATCGTCTTCGTCGGACTTGGGCTGGCGCTCGCCTTCCGGGCCAACCGGCTTGACTCGGCCGCGGCGCTGGCGCTCACCGCCGCGCTGATGCACGTCGTCAACCACGCGCTGTTCAAGAGCCTCCTGTTCTTCGGTGCCGGCGCGGTGCTGACCGCGACCGGGTGCCGCGACCTCGACCGCCTCGGCGGGCTCATCCACCCCATGCCGGCGACGAGCCTTGGCTTCCTCGTCGGCGCGGCAGCAATCTCGGCGCTTCCGCCTTTCAACGGCTTCGTCTCCGAGTGGCTGACCTTCCAGGCGGTGCTGCTCAGCCCGCAGATCCCGCAATGGGGCCTCAAGCTCATGATCCCGGCCGTGGGCGCGCTCTTGGCGCTGGCGGCGGCGCTCGCCGGAGCGTGCTTCGTGCGCGCCTTCGGCTTGACCTTCCTCGGCCGCCCGCGCGGCGCGGCCGCCGCGGCTGCGCGCGAGGTCGACCGATTCTCGCTCGCCGCGATGACGATTCTCGCCGTCCTGTGCCTTCTCGCCGGCATCCTGCCGGGTCTGCTGATCGATTTCCTTGCGCCCTCCGTCGGACAGCTCGCCGGCGCGCGCATGCCGCGACAGACCGAGCTGCCATGGCTCACCATCGTGCCGGTAGCCGAGAGCCGCAGCTCCTACAACGGCCTCCTCGTCTTCCTCTTCATCGCGTCGTCGGCGTGGCTCAGCGCCTTCGCCATCCACCGCCTCGCCTCGCATGCGTTGCGCCGGTCGGACCCGTGGGACTGCGGCTTCCCGGATGCGACGCCGGGGACGCAATACAGCGCAAGCAGCTTCGCCCAGCCGCTTCGCCGGGTCTTCGCCAATGTCGGCTTCCTCGCCCGGGATACGGTCGAGATGCCGCCGCCGGGATCGCTCCGCCCCGCGCTCTTCGCCGCCGAATTCCGCGACCTTATCTGGGAGACCCTCTACCTGCCGATCGTGCGCGGGATCGACGCTGCCGCCGGCCTCCTGAACAATCTGCAGTTCCTGACCATCCGGCGCTATCTCGCGCTCGTCTTCGGCGCCCTCGTTTCCTTGCTCCTGGTGCTGGCGGCATGGTCGTGATCATCGATCTGCTCGTGCAGTTCGCGCAGATGACGCTCGTGATCGCGCTCGCCCCGCTTCTGACCGGCGTCGTGCGCAAGGCGAAGGCCCGGCTGACCCAGCACCGCGGCGCATCCGTGTTCCAGCCCTACCGCGATCTCGCCCGGCTGCTGCGCAAGGAGGTGGTGATCGCCCACAACGCCTCCTGGCTGTTCCGCGTCGCGCCCTATGTCATCTTCGCGACGACCTGGGTCGCGGCGGCGCTCGTGCCGACCTTCGCGACCGGCCTCCTCTTCAGCTGGTCCGCGGACCTCATCGCCATCATCGCCCTTCTGGCGGGGGCGCGCTTCTTCACCGCGCTCGCCGGGCTCGACGTCGGCACGAGCTTCGGCGGCATCGGCTCGAGCCGCGAGGTGATGATTGCATCGCTCGCCGAGCCCGCCATGCTGATGATCGTGTTCACGCTTGCGCTCGTTGCGGGCTCGACCCAGCTCTCGACGGTTGCCGCCTACATGCTGTCGCCGCAGGTCGGCCTGCGCGTCTCGCTCGGGCTCGGCCTCGTCGCCCTTATCATCGTTGGCATCGCCGAGAACGCCCGCATCCCGGTCGACAACCCCACGACCCATCTCGAGCTGACGATGGTCCACGAGGCGATGGTGCTCGAGTATTCCGGCCGCCACCTCGCGATGATCGAGATCGCGGCGGCGCTCAAGCTCCTGCTCTACATCTCCCTCATCGCCTGCGTGTTCATGCCGTGGGGCCTCGCCCCGGAAGGGCGCCACCTCGGTGCCTACGCGGCCGGCGCGGCGGCCTATGTGCTCAAGCTCGGCGCGGCGGGTTTCGCCCTCGCTTTCTTCGAAACCTCAATCGCCAAGATGCGCGTCTTCCGCGTGCCGGAATTTCTCGGCGCGGCGCTGATGCTCGGCCTCCTCGCGACCCTGCTGCTGTTCGTCTCGCGAAGCTTCTGACATGGATCGTTTCGCCTTCGACCTCGCCCACCTCCTCGCCGGCGGGCTCGTCCTCGTCAGCTTCACGATGCTGTATCAGGACCGGCTCTATGCCCTCCTGAACATCTTCGCGATCCACGCCCTCGTGCTGACGCTCTCGGTCGCCTGGCAGGCGAACGTGCAGCACGCGCCCCATCTCTACGTCACGGCGGCGATCGCCCTCGTCTTTAAGGCCATCGTCGTCCCGCTCGCGCTCCATCGCATGGTGGTCCGCCTCGGCATCCACCGCGAAGTCGAGACCGTGGTGGGCATCGGAGCGACGATGCTTGCCGGCATAGGGCTCGTCGCGCTCTCGATGGTGGTGATGCTGCGCGTCACCCCGGGCGCCGACCCGCTCGCCCGCGAGGACCTCGCCTTCGCGCTCGCCGTGGTGCTGCTCGGCCTGCTCATGATGGTGACGCGCCGCAACGCCGTGAGCCAGGTGGTCGGCTTCATGTCGCTCGAGAACGGCCTCATCCTCGCGGCAACCGGCGCCAAGGGCATGCCGCTCGTCGTCGAGATCAGCGTCGCGTTCTCGATCCTGATCGCCTTCATCGTCATCGGCATCTTCCTGTTTCGCATCCGCGAGCGCTTCGACACCGTCGACGTGCATGCGCTCGACCGCTTCCGGGGCGAGCGGCGATGAGCTTCCTCGGCCTCGACGCGCTCGGCGCGGTTCTGCTGGTGCCGATCGCGGCGGCGACCATCCTGATCGTCCTGCCCGGCTATGTGCTTTCGGCGCGGCTCAACGTCGTCGCAAGCCTCGTCACGCTTGGCGCGGCGGTGCTGCTGTTCTTCGAGCGGCCGGCCCCCGGGCAGTATCTCCATGTCGACGACCTCAATGTCGTATTCATCGTGCTCAACACGTTCGTCGGCTTCACCACCAGCGTGTTCAGCGCCAGCTACATCGCGCACGAGATCGAAATCGGGCGGCTGACGCCGACCTATCTGCGCTTCTACCACGCCATGTACCAGACGATGATGTTCGGCATGAACCTCGCGCTCGTGGCGAACTCGATTGGGCTGATGTGGGTCGCAGTCGAGCTCGCGACGCTGACGACCGTTCTCATGGTCGGCATCTATCGGACCTCGGAGGCGCTCGAGGCGGCCTGGAAATACTTCATCCTCGGCAGCGTCGGGATCGCGCTCGCGCTGTTCGGAACGATCCTCGTCTATATGGCGGCCCGTCCGGTCGTCGGCGAAGGCGTCGACGCGATGACCTGGACGATCCTGGTCGCCAACGCCTCTGGCTTCGACCCGGCGCTCCTGAACCTCGCCTTCATCTTCCTGCTGCTCGGATACGGGACCAAGGTCGGCCTCGCACCGCTGCACGCCTGGCTGCCGGATGCGCATGCCGAGGGCCCGACGCCGATCTCGGCGGTGCTCTCGGGGCTTCTCCTCAACGTCGCGCTGTACGCGCTCCTGCGCTTCAAGATCCTCCTCGCCGCGACGCCTCAGGCGATCGCACCCGGGCCGCTGCTCGTCACCTTGGGCCTGACCTCGCTCGTCTTCGCGGCCTTCATGCTCTACCGCCGCCGCGACATCAAACGGATGTTCGCCTATTCGTCGATCGAGCACATGGGCATCATCGCCTTTGCCTTTGGCATGGGCGGGCCGCTCGCAAATTTCGCCGGGCTGCTGCACATGACCATGCACAGCCTGACCAAATCGGCGATCTTCTTCGCGGTCGGACATATCGCGCAGGTGAAGGGGACGCAGAAAATCGCCGAGATACGCGGGCTCACGGTCACGCACCCGGTGCTCGGCTGGGGTCTCGTCCTCGGTGTCGTCGCAATTGCCGGGCTGCCGCCGCTCGGTATCTTCATGAGCGAGTTCCTGGTCGTGAGCTCGACCTTCGCGCGCCAGCCTTGGCTCGCGATCCCGCTCGTCCTCGGTCTCCTCGTCGCCTTCGGCGCGCTGCTCCTGAGGCTCGGCGGCCTCGCCTTCGGCGAGCCGGCCGGGAGCACGGCACCGGTCGAGGCGTCCTACGTGCCAATGTTTACCCATCTCGGGCTCGTCTGCACCGCCGGGATCTATCTTCCGCCGCCGCTCGTGGCGTGGTTCCAGCACGTCGCCGCGCTTCTCGGGTAGGCGCCGATGGCTCCCCGCATTGAGACACTCCTCGCCGCCGGGACGATAAAAGCTTCCCCGCCGTGGCCGCGCGCCGAGGTCGACGGCGCGGCGTGGCAAGCGGCGATCGACCGGCTCGCTTCCGGCGACTGGACGCTGTTCGGGCTGTGGGGCGACCGGGTCGAAGTCCACATGGCGGTGCTCGATCACGGCGGTGCGCCCGGCATCGTCAGCCTGGCCTGCGCCGGCGGCGGCTTCCCGTCGGTCGGCGCGAGGCATGCGCCGGCGATCCGGCTCGAGCGGGCGATCGCGGACTTATTCGGACATCACCCCATCAGCGCGCCGGATACCCGCCGCTGGCTCGACCACGACCGCTGGGGCGTGAGGCATCCGCTTGGCCAAGCGGTTGCGACGCTGGCGGACGGCGCGCCCTATCCTTTCCTGGGGGCGGAAGGCCCGGGCCTGCATCAGATCCCGGTCGGGCCGGTGCATGCCGGCATCATCGAGCCCGGCCATTTCCGCTTCACCGCGAACGGCGAGACCGTGGTCCGGCTCGAGGCGCGGCTCGGCTATACGCACAAGGGCATCGAGGGTCTGATGGCGGGCGCCGACCTCGCGCAAGGCGGGCGCCTTGCCGGGCGCGTCTCGGGAGACTCCACCGTTGCCTACGCCTACGCCTACGCCAGGGCCGCCGAGGCGGCGCTCGAAACCGAGCCGCCGGCGCGCGCCGTCTGGCTGCGCGCCCTCATGGCCGAGATGGAGCGGCTCGCGAACCATTTCGGCGACATCGGCGCGATCTGCAACGACGCCTCCTTCGCGCTGATGCACGCCCATTGCGGCATGCTCCGCGAGCGCATGCTGCGAGCCGCAGACAGCTGCTTCGGCCACCGCCTCATGCGCGACCGCCTCGTGCCGGGCGGCGTCGCCGCCGACCTCGACGCCGCCGGGGGGAAGGCCCTTCGGGACCTGTTGCGCCATATCGAGGCGACCTTCCCGGCGCTCGTCGACCTCTACGACAACACGGCGTCGCTGCAGGACCGCACGGTGGCGACCGGCGTCCTCGCGCCCGTGCTCGCCGCGCAATACGGTTGCGGCGGTTATGTCGGCCGCGGGTCGGGGCGCAACTTCGATGCCCGGCGCGCGCTGCCTTACCCGCCCTATGACAGCCTGCGCTTCGAAACGCCGATCCGCCTCGAGGGCGATGTCGACGCCCGTGTCTGGGTGCGCATCCGTGAGGTCGAGCAGAGCGTCGCCATGATCGGGCAGATCCTCGACAACCTCCCGGCGGGGGCGATCCGTATGGAATTGCCCCCGGCAGCTGATCGGCCGCGCGAAGGCGCCGCGGTGGTCGAGAGCTTCCGCGGCGACGTTTTCGCGTGGCTCCGGCTCGATCCCGACGGCAGGATCGCCCGTTGCCATCTGCGCGATCCGTCCTGGTTCCAGTGGCCGGTTCTCGAGGCCGCGATCGAGTGCAACATCGTCGCAGATTTCCCGCTCTGCAACAAATCCTTCAACTGCTCCTATTCGGGCCATGACCTCTAGGTCTGAATGCGCAAGCTCCTCTTCCACAGCCTCTTCGGCGGCCCGGCGACCGAGAAGCCGCCGGCGCCCGGCGACGCGGAGCTCGCGGAGCTCGGCCGGGCGCTCGAGCGCGCGGCAGGCCGGCGCCTCGGCCGCAGCCTGTCGATGCGCGCGGTCGACGCCGGCTCCTGCAACGGCTGCGAGCTCGAGCTGCATGCGCTCAACAACGCCTATTACGATGTCGAGCGCTTCGGCATCCGCTTCGTTGCCTCGCCGCGGCACGCGGACGTGCTGCTCGTCACCGGCCCCGTGACGAAGAACATGCGCGAGGCGCTCGAGCGCACCTATGCGGCGACGCCGGCGCCGAAATGGGTGGTGGCGGTCGGCGATTGTGCCGCCGACGGGGGCATCTTCCGCGGCAGCTATGCCTGCTTCGGCGGCGTCGGCGAGGCGATCCCGGTCGACCTTCACATCCCGGGATGCCCGCCCAATCCCGTCCAGCTCCTGAAGGGCCT
>JAJKJG010000190.1 GCA_021154065.1 Methylobacterium sp. | reverse complement strand
CCGCGGCGGTCGCATTTGCCGTCGTTCAGCAGGTTCTCGGGCCGATCGGGCTCCGGGTCGAGAATCCTGTCGACGGCGGCGCGCATGAGATCGATCGCGCAGAAGCCACCCTTGAGAGCGCCGATGAGGTCGCCGCTGCGGCGGAACGCGAAGGAGCCGATCGGGCATGGCATTGGCCAGGTTGAGAGCTCGCCGTTCGCTCTGAGCCGGTGGATCGCCGGCGCGAGGGCGTGATCCAGTAGAGGGCCTGCTCCGGCCCGTTCCACATCGGCGCTTCGCCGAGCCGGTTTCGGATCGGCGCCGCGACCGCGATCTCGGGCTTCACCACGGCAGCGGCTGGTCGGCGTAGGTCAGGAAAGAGCCCGTGTGGTGGCGCCCCGCGCGGTGGATGACACCGCGCATGCCGGCGACGCTTGCATCGACTTCGACGCGGGCGCCGGGCTCGGTCTTCGCCCAGCCCGGATGCAGCGCCAGGCAGCAGATCCCTCGCGGGGCGAGATCGACCGCGAGGCCCTTCACGACGGCGTTGAGCCCGGCCTTCGAAGAACGATAGGCGTAGGACCCGCCGGTGAGATTGAGGCCGATCGAGCCCATGCGGCTCGACACGAAGGCCATGACCTTGAGCTGGCTTCGCGCCACATGCTCGACGAAGCTCTCGGCAAGCTTCATCGGCCCGATGAGGTTGACCTCGAGGATCCGCCGCCAATACGCGTAATCGGTCTGACCGAAAGGCGGATGCGGCCGGCCGATCCCGGCATTGCTGAGGAGAATGTCGAGCGGCTCGCGATCGAGCTTCCGCGCGAGCGCCTCGATCGCCGCGTGATCCGACACGTCGAGCTGGAGGATCTCGATCATGCCCCGGATCGCCCTCGTCTCGGCGGCGCTGTCGTGATCGAGACAGGTCGCCAGCACGCGAAATCCGTCCGCGGCGTACTGGCGCGCGAACTCGACGCCGAGGCCGGTGTCGCAACCGGTGATCAGAACGGTGGGCATGGGTAAGAGACGTCCAAACCTGAGCAGCTTGATCGATGCCACCGAAGGCGTCCAGCGCATCCTCACGGCGCCTCTCGGCAAGCCTCGCGTCGGCACAGCGCCCGTCAGCCATGGCCCGTCCGGTCGCGGGCCGGCAATCGGAGGCGGCGGGCCGGTGACGCTAGGATTGCGGAACCCTGCCTCGCCCGGAGCTATTACTTTGCAGCTTGGCTGCGCTTGGAGGTCCTGTGCTGATTCGGCGCTCGCTCGCCCTCCTCGTGGTGTGGCAGCTGCTCGATCCGTTGCAGGCGGCGGCGCAAACCACGCTTTTGAACGCCTCGTACGATCCGACCCGGCGCTTCTATGCAGCCGTCAACAAGGCGTTCACGGCGCGCCGGCACGCCGAGCGGGGCGAAACGGTCCGTGTGTATCAATCGCACGGCGGCTCCGGCGCCCAAGCGCGTGCCGTGATCTATGGGCTCGAGGCCGATGTGGTGACACTGGCGCTCGCCCCGGATATCGACGCCATCGCCAGCCGGACCGACCTGCTGCCGAAGGATTGGCAGCAGCGCCTGCCGCACAATAGCGCCCCTTACACCTCCACGATCGTGCTCGTCGTGCGCAAGGGCAACCCGAAAGGAATTCGCGACTGGCCCGACCTGATCAAGCCGGGCGTGCAGATCGTCACGCCGAACCCTAAGACAAGCGGCGGGGCGCGCTGGAATTACCTCGCCGCCTGGGGTTACGCGTTCAAGAACAACGGCGGGGACGAGGGACGGGCCCGCGATTTCGTCGCGGCGCTCTACCGAAACGCTCCGGTGCTCGATACCGGCGCGCGCGGGTCGACGATCACCTTCGTCCGGCGCGGCATCGGCGATGTGCACGTCGCGTGGGAGAGCGAGGCGCTTCTGGCCACAAGCGAGATCGCCAACGGCGAGCTCGAGATCGTCGTGCCGAGCTTGAGCGTGCTTGCCGAACCGCCAGTTGCCCTCGTCGACCGGGTCGTCGACCGTCGCGGAACGCGCGCGCTGGCGCAGGCTTATCTCGAGTACCTCTACACCCCGGAGGGGCAGGCACTCGCGGCCGAGCATTACCTGCGCCCGTCCGTCCCGGAGGTCGCCGCGCGCTATGCCGACCGGTTTCCGAAGCTCGAGATGCTGAGCATCGCCGATTTCGGCGGCTGGGCGGCGGCCCAAAAAACGCACTTCGCCGAAGGCGGCGTTTTCGACCAGATCTATCGGCCGGGAAGCTGACGCGATGGCAACGACAACAGCGGCGGTCGCGGCCGAGCCATGGCGCCGGCGGAGGGTCCTACCGGGTTTCGGCCTCACGCTCGGCTTCACGCTCAGCTATCTCACGCTCATCGTGCTGATCCCGCTGCTGGTGCTCTTCATCCAAGCGGCCGGCGTCGGCTGGACGAAGCTCTGGGCCGAGCTTTCAAACCCGCGCACGCTCGCGGCGTTCCGCGTCAGCTTCGGAACCGCGTTCTTCGCCGCTCTCGTCAACGCCGTCTTCGGTGTCCTCATCGCGTGGGTCCTCGTGCGCTACCGGTTTCCAGGCAGGCGTTTCGTCGATGCGCTGATCGACCTGCCTTTCGGACTGCCGACCGCGGTCGCCGGCATCGCCCTGACCTCGCTGTACGACGACGGGCTGGATCGGGCGGCCCCTGTCGGGCCTCGACCTCCGCATCGCCTTCACGCCCCTCGGCATCTTGATCGCGCTCGTCTTCGTCGGCCTGCCCTTCGTCGTACGGACCGTCGAGCCGGTGCTGCGGGAGCGCGAGCGGGAGCACGAGGAGGCAGCGGCGCTCCTGGGGGCGAGCCGCTTCCATATCCTGCGGCGGGTCATCCTGCCGCCGCTGCTCCCGGCGGTTCTCACCGGGTCCACCCTCGCCTTCGCGCGCGCCATCGGCGAGTACGGGTCGGTGATCTTCATCGCCGGCAACATGCCTGGATACACGGAGATCATGCCGCTGCTCATCGTCATCAAGCTCGAGCAATTCGACTACGCCCGCGCGACCGTGATCGCCGCGCTGATGCTGATCGCCTCTTTCGTTCTTCTCTTCGCGATCAACCTCCTGCAGGCGTGGACGCGGAGGCGGCAAGGTGGCTGAGCCGGCAACCGTCACTGAGCTCCGCTCTATCCCCCAGGCGGGCATGCGACTGCCGCTGACCGAGCCTGCCCACGTCCGCGCCGCCCTGATCGGGCTCGCGCTGGTGTTTCTCGCCTTTTTTCTGGTGCTGCCGCTCGTCGTCGTTTTCGTCGAGGCTTTCCGCGAGGGCGCGCGCGTCTATTTCGCCGCACTCTTTGAGCCCGAAGCGCGCGCTGCGATCCGGCTCACCGTTCTGACCGCCGCGATCTGCGTGCCGCTGAACACCGCCTTCGGTCTTGCCGCCGCGTGGTCGATTACCAAATTCCAGTTCCGCGGCAAGAGCCTTCTCTTGACGCTGATCGACGTTCCGTTCTCGGTGTCGCCGGTCGTGGCCGGCCTCGTTTACGTGCTGCTGTTCGGATTGCAGGGCCTCTTTGGCCCTTGGCTTGCTGCCCATGGCATCAAGATCATCTTGCGGTACCCGGCATCGCCCTTGCGACGCTGTTCGTTACGCTGCCTTTCGTCGCGCGCGAGCTGATCCCGCTGATGGACAGCCAAGGCACCAGCCAAGAAGAGGCCGCCGTCGTGCTCGGCGCCAGCGGCCGCCAGATCTTCTGGCGCGTGACGCTGCCGAACATCAAATGGGGGCTTCTCTACGGCGTCCTGCTTTGCAATGGCCGGGCGATCGGCGAGTTCGGCGCCGTCGCCGTGGTCTCGGCTCACATCATCGGGCTCACGAACACCATGCCGCTGCACATCGAGGTGCTCTATAACGACTATGCCTTTGCGGCCGCGTTCGCGGTCGCCTCGCTCCTGACCCTGATGGCGCTCGTCACGCTGGCGATCAAAACCGTGCTCGAGTGGCGCCTCGGGACTGCGGTCGGGGCGGCGCGGGCGCATTGAGGGTGGTGGATGCGGATCGCGGTCGAACAGCTCACGAAGCGTTTCGGGGCGACGCTCGTGCTCGACCGCGTCGACCTCGAGATCGGCGAGCGCGAGTTCCTCGGCCTTCTCGGCCCATCCGGCTCGGGCAAGACCACGCTGCTGCGCATGCTCGCGGGTCTCGAATTCGCCGATACAGGGCGCGTGCTGTTCGATG
The DNA here is from genome assembly GCA_021154065.1 of Methylobacterium sp. Next base: position 2,691 of record JAJKJG010000190.1, on the reverse strand, counting down.
GTGCGGAGGCGCAGGCGCTGCCGATCGCCGAGCGCCAAGTCGGAATGGTCTTTCAGCACTATGCCTTGTTTGGGCACATGAGCGTCTTCAACAACGTCGCGTTCGGGCTGAAGGTACGCCCGCGGCCGAGCCGCCCGCCTCGGAACGAGATCGCCGAGCGCGTGGAGCGTCTCCTGCACCTTGTCCAGCTCGACGGCCTCGGCGACCGCTTTCCGGGGCAGCTCTCGGGCGGGCAGCGCCAGCGCGTTGCGCTTGCCCGCGCCCTCGCGACGGAGCCGAAGGTGCTCCTGCTCGACGAACCTTTCGGCGCGCTCGACGCCAAGGTCCGGGTGGAGCTCCGGCGCTGGCTGCGCGACCTGCACGATCCGACGGGGCTCACCACGATCTTCGTGACGCACGACCAGGAAGAGGCGCTGGCATTGGCCGATCGGGTCGCAATCATGGCCGCGGGCCGGATCGAGCAGGTGGGCTCGCCGACCGAGGTCTATGAGGGGCCGCAGAGCCCGTTCGTCTATGACTTCCTCGGCCGCACCAACGCCTTCGACTGCGTGGTCGAGAACGGCGGGGCGCGCCTCGGCGACAAGGCGTTCGCCGTCGACGGGCTGCCGGACGGGCCGGCCATCGCCTTCGTGCGCCCGCACGATGTCGTGCTCCGCGTTCCGGAGAATACGGATTTGAGCGAAGACGCGACGCTCCCGGATGCCGCCGCGGTGCGCCTCGTGACCGTGCTCGGTCCCAAGGCCTGGGTCGAGCTTTCCTACAAAGGCCAAGTGATCGCCGCGGAGATCGGCCGCGAACCGCTGGAAGAGCTTCGCCTCAAAGCGGGGAGCCGCTGCACCGTCCAGCTCAGGTTGCCGTGCTTCTTCGCAAAGCGGTAGGCAGCGGCGGGACGGCGGCGCTTTATGGTTCTAAAGCACTGAATTCATTGGTGAGCGCGCTGGGACTCGAACCCAGGACCTCCTGATTAAAAGTCAGATGCTCTACCGGCTGAGCTACGCGCTCGGAGGTGGAGGGGAGATAGGGGGAAGGCGGCGGGGGGTCAACCGCGCAAGCCTGCCTGACGAGCTTCGCGCAGCGAGATTGCGGAGGCGTCGGCCCTTGCCCTAGGGTCGCGGTTCCACGCCCCCGCGAACCCGGCCTCATGACGCAAGATCCCCGCCTGCCCTTCCTCGCCGAGCTCGAGCGCAAGGTGCTGTGGCTCTCGACCTGGACCATCCACAACGCGAACCACCTGCGGGCGAGCGGCGACGGCCTGAAAGTCGGCGGCCACCAGGCCTCCTCGGCCTCGCTCGCGACGATCATGACGGCGCTCTATTTCGCAGCCCTGCGCCCCGAGGACCGGGTCGCGGTGAAGCCGCATGCGAGCCCCGTCTACCACGCCATCCAATATCTTCTCGGCCACCAGACCCGGGACAAGCTCGAGAATTTCCGCGGCTACAAGGGCGCGCAGAGCTATCCGTCCCGCACCAAGGATGCTGACGACGTCGATTTCTCCACCGGCTCGGTCGGCCTCGGCGTCGCACAGACCCTCTTCGCGAGCCTCGTCCAGGATTACGTCAAGGCGCATGGCTGGGCGAAGGACCGCCCCGAGGGCCGCATGATTGCCCTCGTCGGCGATGCCGAGATGGACGAGGGCAACATCTTCGAGGCGCTGCTCGAGGGGTGGAAGCAGGGGGTGCGCAATACCTGGTGGATCGTCGACTACAACAGGCAGAGCCTCGACGCCGTCGTCCGCGAGGGCCTCTACGACCGCTTCGAGGCGATCTTTCGCGCCTTCGGCTGGGAGGTGGTGACCCTCAAATACGGGTCGCTGATGACGCAGGCCTTCGCCGAGCCCGGCGGCGACAAGCTCCGCGCCTGGATCGATAGCTGCCCGAACCAGCTCTACTCGGCGCTGACCTTCCAGGGCGGGGCGGCCTGGCGACGCCGCCTCCTCGACGATCTCGGCGACCAGGGTCCGGTGTCGCGGCTGATCGACAAGCGCTCCGACGAGGCGCTCGGGCGGCTGATGGCGAACCTCGGCGGCCACGATCTGCCGAGCCTCCTCGAGGCCTTCGAGGCGATCGACCACGACCGCCCGGTGGTGTTCATCGCCTACACCATCAAGGGCGTCGGCCTGCCGCTCGCCGGCCACAAGGACAACCACTCCGGCCTTCTGACGCCGACGCAGATGGAGGGCTATCGCACGAGCGCCAAGGTGCGGCCGGGCCACGAATGGGACAAGTTCGAGGGGCTGTCGATCCCGGCCGACACGCTGCAGCGGTTCCTCGACGCGGTGCCGTTCCGGGCCAAGGGCAGGCGCCGGCTCGAGGCGCCGCCCATTCCCGTGCCGGACGCCATTGCGGCGCCGAAGCAGGCCGCGATGGCGACGCAGCAGGGCTTCGGGCTGATCCTCAACGAGCTCGCCCGCTCGGACGAGCCCTTGGCCTCCCGCATCGTCACGACGTCGCCCGACGTCACCGTCTCGACCAATCTCGGCGCCTGGGTGAACCGGCGCGGCCTCTTCGCGCGCGAGGAGATGAAGGACACCTTCAAGGCCGAGCGCATCCCCTCGACCTATGCCTGGGAGTTCGGACCGAAGGGCCAGCACATCGAGCTCGGCATCGCCGAGATGAACCTGTTCATCCTGCTCTCGGCGCTCGGCCTGTCGCATTCGCTGTTCGGCGAGCGCCTGATCCCGATCGGCACGCT
>JAJKJG010000189.1 GCA_021154065.1 Methylobacterium sp. | reverse complement strand
TCGGCGTAATGTTGAGCTAGCGTCGGGATCACGGCTGCTCTCGTCAGGGCGGTCGCCAGCTTCGCTTCGTTGTCCCTCCTCCTCCGCAGGGCGGGTTGCCTGACCCGCCGCTCCCAGGCTGAGAGCCACGCCAGCCATGGTCTCGAACACGTCGCTCTCGTCGTAACCAAGATCGATCATCTGCGTAGCGAGGAGGCGCCAAGTCACAGCGAGTTTTCGACGCCCCTCTTTGCGGTCGTAATCCATCTCGCCCTCGCGCGTGGAGCCTAAGCTAGAACGCCGGAGACCACTTTCGATCGTTCAGAGCAATGCCGGTTCTACCGTTGTCGGAACCGAGCCTTGCGCGGAATCGTTGCTTCCGAGCCCAATTTCAAAATTCCAAGAACGATCAGGAGGTTCCCTTGAAAGCAGCACGCTTCCTCACAGGAGCGGCGGTTGCGGCGCTTCTCATCGGCGCCCCCGCCCTTCTCACCTCGGCTTTAGCGCAACCTAGCGGCTCCGGCGCATCAAACCCATCCGCATCGTCGGGCGGGGCGAGCTCCTCCGGCTCGTCGACAGCCGCCCCCTCTTCCCCTTCTCCGTCCAGCCCTGTCGGGGGCAACGAGCGCAGCTCAGGCTCTGCCCCGGGCTCCTCAATCGCCACACCGTCGAGTTCTTCGCCCTCGTCGAGGCCGACCGCAGGCAGCGAGCAAGGCTCAGGTTCAGCCGCGACGGCTTCCGGCTCGTCTCCCGGCGCGGCTTCGACCCATCGCGCTGAGACGCGTGCCACCATGGGTTCGTCGTCGCGCCCGCCTTCCGTCGCGGACCCGGCGAGCCGGACCCGAGAGCAGCCTGGTATGCGCGGTCAGAACCGCGAAGAGGCCGCGGCCGTCAGTGGATCCGGGGGCAGCCACACCACGGGGGTGAGCGTCACCGAGTTCCGCGAGCGCCTTGAGCCGCAAGGGCAGTTCGTGCAGGTTCAAGGCCTCGGCGAGGCCTGGAAGCCGCGTGACGTGCCCGCCGATTGGACGCCTTATTCGAAGGGCCACTGGATCTTCAACCAGCAAGTCGGCTGGTTCTGGGAATCCGACGAGCCCTGGGGCGAGATCGTGTTCCATTACGGCCGCTGGTACCAGGACGCTGATCAGGGCTGGGTATGGGTCGCGGACACCCAATGGGCGCCGGCCTGGGTAGAATGGCGGCGCAGCAAGAAGTTTGTCGGCTGGCGTCCGCTCCCGCCCGAGAACGCCCCGAAACGGGTCGCGAAGCGCTCGAAGGCGACTACCACCACAACCCGCCACGGGGGAACGGCCGAGGAGGTGTCGGACGAGTGGGTGTTCGTTCCGACTGAACGCATCGTCAGCGAGGAGATCTCGGTCGAGCGCGTGCCACGGCAGCGCGTGGTAGAGGTCTATGAAGAGACCCGTCCGATTGGGCGAGTCGAGCGGCGCGGCGCGATCACGGTGAACTTCGCGATCCAGCCGCAAGTGATCGAGCGCGAGACCCGCGTCCAGATCCGGTCGCGTAACCTGCCTCGGCCCGACCTTGCTCCGGTGCCGACGTCAGTCCAGGCGATATCGACCGAGACCCGCACGACGCGCACGACGACAACAGGCACAAGCACCAGCACGTCAGGGGCTGGCACCACAACGGGCACAGGCCCGATGAGCGGCTCGGGTGCTGGTACGAGTTCGGCCGGGACCAGCTCGTCGACCTCCGCACCCTCGGGCGCGCGACCCGAAACGAGCGGAACGGCCGCGAGCCAGCCCGGATCGCCCTCGACCGCAACCTCAAGCTCGCCATCGCAGCCCTCGACCAGCGCGACGGCTCCGAGAACCCAGCCTTCGTCTGCGGCCAGCACGAGTGAACCCGCGCCGTCGGCCACGAGCGGCCGGACCGGCGCCAGACCGGCGGGGCCTGCTCCCTCAGCCAAGGCGCCTTCCGCGGAGAGGAGCGGGAGCGCGGCGTCGCAGGCTCCCGAGGGTGCGACCTCGTCGGCGACCGGCGGCGAAAAGCCCTCCACTTCGGCCGGCACCAAGCCAACCGCAGGCAAGGCGAAACGCGACAGCGCAGCAAAGCCCTCGGATAAAGCGCCCCCGACCTCGGCTTCCAGTGATGAGGGTGCGAAACCGCCCTCCGCCGCCGCGAGCGACAAGGGCGCGAAGCCTTCACCGATCGCCGGATCTTCGGATAGGTCCGGCGCGGGCAAGCCACCCCCGAGCAGCGCGGCATCTGACAAGACTGAAACGCCGGAATCGGCAGCGGCTCGGTCATCGAGACCCTCCCCCTCAGGGGACAATGGACAAGGGCGCGCCGAGCGAGGCAAGGCCGACGCGGAAGCCACTCCAAGTGCCGCCCGCCCGGCGCAGGCCGAACGTAGCCCTGCGACTGCCCGCTCTGACCGCCGCCGCTCCGCGACGGAGCAGTCGGTGAAGGAGCGTGCCAGCGGCGCCCCGTCAGGCGCGCCAGCTGCCTCAAGGCCGGCGCGGGAGCCCGGAGCGAGCGACCGGCTCGGCTGGCACCTCAGGTCGAGGAGCGGTTGAGCGCGCGCCCGGGGCGGGCGCACAAGGCGACCCGAAATCCGGCGGCGCCGAGAAGCAGTAACCGGCGGCCCACCGCAATAACAGACGCGGCGCTTCGGCGCCGCGTTTCGGACGGTCGATCCGCTGTCGGTGGAGCCCCTAGTGCGCTCTTCGAACGGCCGGTGAGCGAGTGCAGGAGGAAGTCGTCCGGTAGCTCGCGGTCTCAGGCGCGGCGCGAACCTCGCCGGGCGTGAGACGCTGTCGTGGTTACTCCCGTTTCAGAGCCCGGCGCATGCTCCGAGCAGGTGGTCATTGCGTTCGGGCTAAAGCACAGAAGCAATTCGTTGGATGTCATCCACGGGCTCGGAAACGCACGTCGACGCGCAAGGAGGCTTGGCTCGGCACCCGGGATCATAGTAGAACTTTGTGGGCTCATTCGATCACCTCGTCAGCCCGTTCAAACAGACGCGGTGAAATTTCGATGCCGAGCGCCTTCGCAGTTTTCGCGTTCAGCACCAGCTCGAACTTATCGGGCTGCATTACCGGCAGCTCGGCCGGCTTCTCGCCCCTGAGGATGCGCCCGACGTAGACACCGGCGCGACGATAGGAGTCGGGCAGGTTCGTGCCATAGCTCATGAGGCCGCCGGCAACCACGTATTCGCGCCAGCCATACTTGGCTGGAATCGCGAGTTGCTCCGCAAGCGCCACGAGGCGGTCCCGCCGGCTGTCAAAAAACGGGTCGGGAGAAACCACGAGCGCGTCGACGCGCTGACCGGTCAGGGCGGAGAAGATGACGTCGAGCTCGCGCTCAGTCCTCGCGGGTAAGAAGCGCAGCTCGACGCCAAGCACACGCGCAGCCGCCCGCCCGCCCTCCGCCTCGGCCTCGGCACTCGGGTTTGACGGGTTAAGGAGATAGCCAATGACCGAGGCTTTCGGCAGCAGGTCCTTCACGACCTCGACCGACTTCGCCCCGAGCTCGCTCGTGAGCGTCGCCATTCCGGTGATGTTGCCGCCGGGGCGGTGGAGGCTAGCGACAAAGCCGAAGCCGACCGGGTCGGGGGCCGCCGAGAAGACCACCGGGATCGCCGAAGTCGCCTCCTTGGCCGCGCGCGCAGCCGGCGTGCCGCCGGCAGCAAACAGCACCGCGACCCTCAGTTCGACGAGCTCCGCCGAGTTTCGGCAGCTCGTGATACCGCCCCTCTGCCCAGCGAAACGCGATTGCAACGTTGCGTCCTTCGGCGAAACCGGCTTCGTCCAGTCCTTGGCGTAAGGCCGTGACAACGCTCGCAGACTCGCTGGGCGAGCGGCTGCTCATGAAGCCGATCAAAGGCATCGCCGCCTGCGCCCATGTTAGTGACGGCTGAGCGGCGGCTGATCCAACCAGCGCAACAAACTGACGCCGTCTCATTCAATCACCTCGTCGGCGATCTGAAGCATGATCGGCGGGATTGTAAGGCGCAGCTCGGAGGCGGTTTTCAGGTTCACAATTAGCCCGTACGCACTCGGCCGCTCCACTGGCATCTCGCCGGGGAGCTGCCCCCTGAGCACCTTGGTCACATATTCGGCGCCTCGCCGCCGCAGCGCCAGGACGCTCGGTCCGTAGGAGAGGAGCCCGCCGGCTCGGGCGAACTCGGGAAAGAGCGCGACCGTCGGAAGTCCCTCGTTGCGGGCAAACTCTGAGAGAGGGCCGACCTGCCGCGATATCAGCGGGGACGAAAGAAATACAAGGCCTTGCGCGCCGCCGCCCCGAGCTTCCGCGAAAACCGCCCGGAGGTCCGGCCGCAGCTCGACGACGAAGAGCTGCAGCCCGAGCTGCAGCGCCGCCGCGTCTATTGCTCGCCGCTGCGACGGGCCGGTACCAGGATCCCATACGGCGGCGACGCGCTTCGCCTGCGGGGCGACCTGAGTGATGAGCTGAAGCCACTTCCCGGCAAGCTCGGGTTGGTCAAGGCAGATACCGGTGACATTGCCCCCCGGGCGCGCGAAGCTCGCCACGTATCCGGCTTCAACCGGATCCGTCTCAAGGTCGAACGCGACGATTGGGATGGTGCGCGTCGCTTGCGCCGCCGTCCGAACGCTCTCAGGCCCGCTCGCAAATATCACGGCGACGTTTTTCTTCGACAACGCGCCGAGAAGCTCCTGATGGTCGAAAATGGCTTCTACCGCTACGTCTTGGCTGTCCACGCGCCCGAAGTCCGTCATGCTCTGCCGTAGGATGTCGAGCGTAGCGGACGGCAGGATGCGGAAGGACGTCACGAACAGCACGACCCGCCGTCCCTGCTGCGCCCGTATTCGCAGCGGCCATGCCGCAATCGCTAATCCTGCAATGACGTCCCGACGCCTCATTGTCACTGGAGCCTGCGACCCTTGTCGGTGACAGCATCCAGGAATTCGCCTGCCACCCTGTTCATGAATTCAACGTCGGCGGCCTTCGTCGGGCTGGCTGCGACGTGGCCTTGGACCGAGGGGATCGGAGCGAGCCGGGCGTCAGGGATATAGCGGGCCGCCTCCTCGGCCTCTTGGACCGGGTTGTAGAGATCGAGCTGCCCGGCGGTGATGATCAGCGCTTTCGCCTTGATGCTCGCCAGTGCACGCAGGTGATCGCCACCGAAGCCCGGCGTGTCCCCGACGTTGTGCCGGTCATAGGCCCATGTCTGCGCGATCCAGTCGTTGGCGTCGAAGCCGCTCTTGATGACCGCGTCCTCCTGCGCGGTGATCCACGGGATCACGTCGAGGGGGTTCGGGAACATCGCTCTCAGCGCCTCCGGGGTTCGCGTGCCGAGCACCTGAAGAACTACGGCCCGGGCCCGCCATCCCTTCTCGGGCTGCTTCTCGTAATTGCCGCCGTTGAACGCCGCGTCCGCCATCAAGGCCTTGCGCGTCGCCTCGTTCACGGCGATGGCCCACGGCGACGTCCTCGCCATCGGGGTCAGGGCGATCAGCGCGTCCATGAACTGCGGATGGCTCACGCCCCACTGCAGCGCCTGCATGCCGCCCATGGACGCGCCGGCGACCGCGACAAGGTGGCTGATCCCGAGGTGGTCGAGCAGCAGCTTTTGGCTCTGGACCATGTCCCTCATGGTGAACTTCGGGAACGCTGGCCCGCGCTGGGTCTTGCTGTTGCTCGGGCTCGTGGTCAGGCCGTTGCCGATGGCGTCGGTCGCGACCACGAAGTACCTCGTCGTGTCGATCGCCTTACCCGGGCCGATCATGAAGTCGATGCGGTGATGGTTGCCGGAGATCGAGGCGACCATCAGGATCGCGTTGGATTTCTTCTCATTGAGCGTCCCGTGCGTCACGTACGAGATGGCAAAATCCTTGATCACCTCGCCGCTCTCGAGTTTAAGGTCTCCGATCTGATAGAGCTGGTGCGGCGGATCGTTGGGACCGTGCGCGAGGCACGGGCCGACGTTCAAAGCGATGGCGACGAGCGCCAGGAACATGGCCATGAACCCGCCGCGCACAGTGTTGTGATCCAACATCCGCACTTCCTCCCTTTTTTGCTTGCGCCTGGGCCAGCTAATCAGGCCCGCGAAGCCACGCCAAGCGGCATCAAGCACTTTTGTTCGGGATGGGAGGGAAGCGTGACGCTCACACGTCGGGAAATCCTGGCCAGCACCGCCGCCGCGGTCGCGTCTGCGGCTTCGGTCGGCTCTGCGCTAGCTCAGTCTGATCGGCCCCCGATGAGTGGTCCGGCACCAATGTTAGTTCAGGGTCGGCCGGGGCGCC
>JAJKJG010000188.1 GCA_021154065.1 Methylobacterium sp. | reverse complement strand
GGCGGGAATGCGGTGGAAAAGGACGCGGCCATCGACGATCAGCATCTCGATCTCTACAGCCTGGAGCTTGAACGGGCCTGGAAGCTCGCCCTGATGGCGCGCTCGTTCCGCTACGGCGAGCACGGCGCCTGGGATGAGGTGCGCGCCATCCGCGCCCAGGAGTTCGACATCCGCACCCGTCGTCCGCGCCCCGTCAACGCCGACGGCGAGATCGTGACCGAGACGCCGGCGCATTTTGCGATCTGGCCCGGCGCCGTGACGGTCTTTGCGCCCTGAGCGCAGGATTAACCATTCGTTAACCCATTCGGGATTAGACATGGGTTGCCCAGGCTCGTGCAACGGTCTCGCTGCTCTCCCTGGCGTTTCCTCCCAGACTTCGGCCGCCCTTCGGGGCGGCTTTTCTTTTGCCGGAAACGCGCCGCCCCGGTCGGTGAACGCTTCGGGCGTGCTGAGCCGTTGCGTCCCCCTCTCCCCGCACACGGGGAGAGGAGACGCCGTGGGGCCGTCGCAGGGCCACCCTCGAACCGTCTCCGGGTCTGCGTCATTGGTAGTCTGCGTGCGCGGACGAGAGGGAGAAGGCCGCTTGAGAGATCGATTCACGCGCGTGGCCCTGGTGTTGGCGCTGGCGCTGCTCGCCGCCTTTGTGGCCGAGCCCTATGTGGCCCGCTACCTCTACTCCACCCAGGTCCCGCGCACGGTGGCGGCGCGGGGCGACCTCGCGCCGGCGGAAAAGGCGACGGTCGAATTGTTTCAGCGCGTCTCGCCGACCGTCGTGCACGTTTTCGCGCAACCCGGCGGCGGGCGCGGCCTCACCGATCCCGAAGGAGAGAGCGGGGGCGTACAGACCGGCACCGGCTTCGTCTGGGACGAAGCGGGCCACGTCGTCACCAACAACCACGTCGTCCAGGGCGCGGGCGGGCCGATCGCCGTCCGGCTCGCCAGCGGCGAGACCGTTCCCGCCACCGTGGTCGGCACCGCGCCGAACTACGACCTCGCCGTGCTGCGCCTCGGGCGGATGAGCAAGCCGCCGCCGCCCATCGCCATCGGCGTGTCGGCGGACCTGAAGGTGGGCCAGTCCGCCTTCGCGATCGGCAACCCGTTCGGTCTCGACCAGACGCTGACGACGGGAATCGTCAGCGCCTTGCAGCGTCGCCTGCCGACGAGCGAGGGCCGCGAGATCGCCGACGTGATCCAGACCGACGCCGCCATCAACCCGGGCAATTCGGGCGGGCCGCTGCTCGACTCGGCCGGGCGGCTCATCGGCGTCAACACCGCGATTTTCTCCCCCTCGGGCGCGTCGGCCGGCATCGGCTTCGCCATTCCCGTCGACGTGGTGAACCGGGTCGTGCCGCAACTCATCGCCAACGGCCGCATGCCGACCCCCGGCATCGGCATCATCGCCGCCCAGGAGGCCGCCGCCGCCCGGTTCGGCATCGAGGGCGTCGTGGTCGTGCGCGTGCTGCCGGGCTCGCCGGCCCAGCGCGCCGGATTGCGCGGCATCGACCCGCAGACCGGCGAGATCGGCGACGTCATCGTCGGGGTGAACGGCAAGCCGGTGCGGCGGCTCTCGGACCTGACCCAGGCGCTGGAGCAGACCGGCGTCGGCCAGAGCGTCCAGATCGCCGTGGAGCGGTTCGGACGGAGGATGACGGTTCCCGTCAATGTGGCCGATACGGGCCGAGCCTTGCAGTGAGGGGCGCCATCGGCCCGCGCGCCGCGATCCGGCTGGGAACCAGAGGCGTCGCGAAACGTATCTCGTCAAGCGAACGGACCCTGTCAGGATTCGGACGCGAAGGAGGCGTCAGACGCCATGTCTGCCAATCGGGGCGACGTTGTCGATCTTGACCGTGAGGAGGTCAAGTGCGGCTTGGCCGACGGCTCCCTCGTGCTTGTCGACGTTCGCGAACCGCACGAGTTTGCGGCGGGACATATTCCGGGTTCCGTATCCCATCCACTTTCGCAGTTCGATCCCGCAGCCCTGCCGGCGGCCGGGGGACGGCGGATCGTGTTCTCCTGCGCGGCCGGGGTCCGCTCGGTCCGGGCGATCGAATGGGCGCAGGCGGCCGGTCTCGACCTCAACGAGCATTATCGCGGCGGGTTCAAGGATTGGGCCGCCGCGGGGGAGCCAGTGGCCTGAAGTCGCTGCCGCCGCGCGTCCTCGCTCACGAAGTTTTCAGTTGGTCTGGTTGTGGCCCTTTGGCAAAGATCGGTTCTCGGAAACGGCCAAGTTGCCGAAGGGAGACGCCGCTTATGATCCGCATGATTTTCACCGGCGCTGCGCTCGCAGTCGGGATCGCCACCGTGATGGCGCAGGGCGATCCCATCGCCGAGCGCAGAAACATCATGAAGGGCAACGGAGCCGCGACCCGCACGGGTTCGCAGATGGCGAAGGGCGAAGCGCCTTTCGACCTCGCCAAGGCGAAGGCGATTTTCCAAACTTACGAGAAGGCCGCACAACGCATGCCTACCCTCTTCCCCGAGAATTCGAAAACCGGCGGCGAGACCACCGCCGCCCCGAAAATCTGGGAGGACATGAGTAAGTTCAAGGTGGCCTTCGCCAAGTTCGAGAAGGACGCCAAAGAAGCCGAGGCCGCGACGAAGGACCTTGATACCTTCAAGGCCGCGTTCGCTAATGTGACGAAGAACTGCGGCGCCTGTCACGAAACCTACCGCATCAAGAAAAGCTGACGCCCTCGATCGCTGCGTTCGCGTCATCATCCGAGGCGGGCTTGAGCGCCCGCCTCTTGCTGCGGGGGAGAACCGGATGAAGCGGACCATCGCGATTGTGATCGGCTTCGCGCTCCTGGCGGCGACCGGCTTCGTGATCCTCACCAGCCCGGAGATGGTCCGCGCAGGGCTCGAGCCGATTCCGGCGGGGCAGCCGGACCTCGCGAACGGCCGCACGATGTTCTACGCCGGCGGCTGCGCCTCCTGCCATGCCACGCCGGATCAGGACGACAAGACGCGCCCTGGCGGCGGCCTCGCGCTCCACTCTCCCTTCGGCACGTTTTACGCGCCCAACATTTCCCCGCATCCGCGCGACAGCATCGGCGGCTGGACCCTGGAGCAGTTCCTGCGCGCCATGCGCGGGGGGGTCTCGCCCGAGGGGCGGCATTATTACCCGGCGTTCCCGTACACATCTTACCAGCGCATGGCCTCGGCCGACGTGCGCGACCTGTTCGCGTTCATCAGAACGTTGCCGGCCGTGGAGGGGCGCGTCCGCGGCCACGACCTGCCCTTCCCCTTCAGCATCCGGCGGGGCTTAGGGCTATGGAAGCTCGCGTTCCTCGACGGCCGCATGTTTCAGCCCGACTCGGCGAAGAGCGCGAGCTGGAACCGGGGCGCTTATCTGACGGAGGGGCCGGGGCACTGCGCGGAGTGCCACAGTCCACGCAACGCGCTCGGCGTCATCCCGGCCGAGCGCCGCTTTTCAGGCGGCCCGAACCCGGAGCGCAAAGGCTGGGTTCCGAACATCACGCCGGATGCGACCGGCATCAAAGGTTGGACCAGGAGCGACGTGGTCGAGGTCCTGACCTCCGGGCTGACGCCCTTCGGCGACTCGGTCGGCTCCAACATGGCGTCGGTTGTGCGCAACATGGCGCAAATCCCCGAGGCGGACCGGGCGGCGATCGCCGAGTATCTCCTCTCGCTTCCGCCGCAAGTGGGGCGGAAGGGGCCGCAGTAAAAGGCCGCCCGCTATTCCATCACCGCAGCCTTGAGGATGCAGACCATCGTGGCGTGGCCTGGCGCCTCCCCGAGGCAGCGGACCGTATGCGGCCGGTCGCAGCGGTAGCGCAGCGTTTCGCCCGCCCCGGCACGCTGCACGACGCCGCCGACCTCGACGTCGAACACGCCGTCGAGCACCGTAAGACACTCGACCGAGCCGCGCTGGTGCGCTTCGGATTCCAGCACGCCGCCGGGCTCGGAGCGCACGTCGTACCATTGCAGCCATTCGACCGTCTTGATCCAGCCGATGATGGCGAGCCGCATCTTCCCGTCCTGGGAGTGGAGGATCGGCGTGTCGGCCCGCGATGATTTTTCCAGAAAAGGCTCGTCGTCCGCGGCGGCGAGGACGCGCTCGATCGATACGTCGAGCGCCTGCGACAGCCGCCAGATGGTGGCGAGCGTCGGGTTGGTCTCGTTGCGCTCGATCTGGCTGATGATCGACTTGGCGACGCCGGACTGCTCGGCGAGTTCCGACAGGGACAGGTTGTAGGCTTTGCGCAGCCGCTGGATGGTCTTGCCGAGCTGGCCGGAGAGGACCTGCGCGCCGGCGTCCAACTCCCGATGCCGGTCCCGTCCTTCGACGCCCATCCGGTGCCGTTCCGTTCATCAACGTGGGCTCGATCGCCCAAGGCACTGTGACGGATGCTTCGGGGCGGATCAAGCCGCGGCGATCCCGGCCGGCGCGGCGAGCCAGCTACCGCCAGAGCGCGTGGAAGTGGTGGACGGGGCCGGTCCCGCGTCCGACGGCAAGCCGCCCGGACGCTTCGATTGCGGCGCTGACGTAAATCTTGGCCGCAGCAACGGCCTCGGGCAGCGCAAACCCCTTCGCCAGTCCCGCAGCGATGGCGGAAGAGAGCGTGCAGCCCGTACCGTGCGTGTTGCGGGTCGCGATGCGGGGCGCCGCGAAACGCTGCATGCGTCCAGTGGCGTCGATCAGGATGTCCACGCTCTCGTGGCCCTCTGCATGTCCGCCCTTGACCAGGACGGCGCGGGGGCCGAGGGCCAGGATGCGCTCGGCTTGGCCCCGCATCGCCGCCTCGTCCGCCGCGACCGGCTCGCCGAGGAGCGCGGCGGCTTCCGGCAGGTTGGGCGTCACGACCAGCGCTTTCGGGATGAGGGCGCAGCGCAGCGTTTCGGTCGCCTCGGGCGCGAGCAGCCGGTCGCCGCTCGTCGCGACCATGACCGGATCGAGCACGACCGTTTCGATGCCGTAGCGCGCAAGGCCGTCCGCCACGGCCTCGATCGCCGCCGGGCGCGACAGCATGCCGATCTTCACGGCGCCGACCGCGAGATCGGAGAAGACGCTGTCGATCTGCCGCGCGATGAAGGCCGGCGGCACGTCGTGGATGCCCTGCACGCCGCGCGTGTTCTGGGCGGTGAGCGCCGTGATCACGCTCGCGCCATAGACGCCCAGCGCCGAAAACGTCTTGAGATCGGCCTGGACGCCCGCGCCGCCGCTGGAATCGGAGCCCGCGATCGTGACCGCAATCGCCGTCATGCGCGCCTTTCACGCCAACAGGGCCATGCCGGCATTAAGGAATGGAATCGCCTGAAT
>JAJKJG010000187.1 GCA_021154065.1 Methylobacterium sp. | reverse complement strand
GGGGCCTGGCTACCACATCTATTATTCGGGCCGGCGGCACGTCCCCGTGGGACTGAAATTCCTCATCGAACACATCCGGGAGATGAGGCCGCTGGGCCTTTGAAACCCGGGGCGCCACGGTCCGAAACAGCCCGCATTCCTGAGCATCCCTCACAAGTTCATGCGCGTCCGGGCGTGTAATCCGCAGGACGCTTCCCCTCTACATTGACGCTCATGGTCGGGGCTTCGGCTCGCGACCGTGCAGCAATGAGGGGAACAACCGTGGAGCTCGCGGGAGACAGGTTGCACCGCTCGCAGAGGCGCCGGGACGGCGCCGCTCGGAGGGCGATGCTCGTGACATGGATCTCGGCATCGGCCCTCCTCGGCACTCTCGATCGGGGTCATGCCTATGAGGCCAGAACTATGAAATTCAAGATGGCGACGGAAGACGGACGCAGCTTCACCGCGACCCTGGGCGACAATCCGACGGCTCGCGATTTTGCCTCGCTTCTCCCGCTGACCCTGATCCTCAAGGACTACGCATCGACCGAGAAGATCAGCGACCTGCCAAAGCGGCTGTCGACGGAGAACGCGCCGGACGGCTTCGTCCCGCGGGCAAGGGACATCGCCTATTACGCGCCCTGGGGCAACCTCGCGATCTTCTATCAGGATTTCCGCTACTCGCCCGGCCTCATCAAGCTCGGCCGCCTCGATGGCGACCTCGCCGCCTTGCAGCAGGCCGGACCGATCCCGGTGACGGTCGAGCGCGACGCCCCGCCGACCGCAGACCGGACCCACCCGTGACTCCGGGCACCGACAACAGGAGACACATCATGAAGCAACTCACCGCAGCCCTCGTTTCGTCGTCGCTTCTCGCAGGCGGTGCGCTCGCGCAGGGCGTTCAGGTCTGGCCGAACGGATCGCGCCCATCCGCCAAGGGTCCCGAGGCCTATTTCACGGGACCCGTGCGGGTCGATCCGCAATTCGGCGGCGCCGAGCAGAGCAGGGTGACGGCCGGGCACGTCACCTTCGAGCCGGGCTCGCGCGCCGCCTGGCACACGCATCCCGCCGGCCAAGTGCTGATCGTCACTTTCGGTTCGGGATGGGTCCAGGAATGGGGCCAGGCGAAGCGCGAAATCAAGACAGGCGATGTCGTCTGGATCGCACCTGACGTGAAGCATTGGCACGGAGCCACGGATAAGACCGGCATGAGCCATCTCGCCATCACCGAGGTCGTGGACGGCAAGAACGTCGACTGGATGGAGAAGGTCGACGACGAGCAATTCGCGAAGTGAAAGCGAGCCACCAGCAAAGGATCAAGTCGATGAATGACTCCTTCAACGGCCAGGTGGCGCTCGTGACGGGCGCCGCGATGGGCATGGGTTTGGCTACCGCCAAGGCCTTCGCCGAGGCCGGTGCTTCGGTCGTGCTCGCCGACACCAACGACGAAGCCCTCCGCCAAGCGACCGACGACCTCATCGAAGCAGGGCACAGCGTGATCGGCGTCCATTGCGACGTCGCCGATGAAAGGCAGGTCGCGGCCATGGTCGACCGGGCCATCTCCGCCTTTGGTCGCCTCGACGCCGCCTTCAACAATGCCGGCATCCAGGCACCGCCTGCCGACACCGCCGATGCAAGCGGGGAGGACTTCGACCGCGTCAACGGCGTCAACCTGCGTGGCGTCTGGAACTGCATGAAATACGAGCTGCGCCGGATGCGCGAGCAGGGCAGCGGCGCGATCGTCAACTGCTCGTCGCTCGGCGGCCTCGTCGGCCTGCCGTTCCGCGCGATCTATCACGGCTCGAAACACGGCGTGATTGGGCTCACGAAGAGCGCCGCCCTCGAATACGCGTCGCGTGGCATCCGCATCAACGCGATCTGCCCGGGCACGATCGACACGCCCATGGTCGCCGAGATGCTGGAGAAGCAGCCCGAGGCTATGGATGTCATTATGCGAGAGCAGCCCATCGGACGGCTGGGTCGTCCGGAGGAGATCGCCTCCGCCGTTCTCTGGCTGTGCAGCCCTGGGGCGAGCTTCGTCATCGGACACGCCCTCGCCGTCGATGGCGGCTTCACCGCCCATTGAGACCGCGACGGTGGCGCCTCGCCGACTTCCGAAACCTAATTCCCGGAGGAACCCATGAAGAACCTGATCCTGACTTTCGCATCGATGGTTCTCGGCGCTACAGCCGCCGAGGCGCAGCAGCCGAATGTCGGCGGGCGCCGGTTGTCGCAGGAGGATGTCCGCGCGGTCGCGCCGGCTTTGGAGGCGTATACGCAGCAGAACCTCTACGGCGACGTCTGGAATCGCCCGGGCCTGTCGAAGCGCGACCGGAGCCTCGTCACCATCGCGGTCCTGATCGCCCGCAATCAATCAATGCCGCTAACCTATTACATCGGTCAGGCCCTCGATAACGGTGTGAAGCCGAGCGAGATCTCAGAGATCATCACGCATCTGGCGTTCTACTCCGGCTGGGCGAATGCGTTCGCGGCGATCGGTCCGGCCCAGGACATCTTCGCGCAGCGTGGCATCGGGCCGGATCAGATGGCGCCTGTGACAGGACCGAAGCTGCCGCTGAACGAGGCGCAGGAGGCCGATCGCGCAACGCGCGTACAGGAGAGCGCCGGTCCGATCTCGCCCAGCCTCGTGAACGACACGACGAACATGCTGTTCCGCGATCTCTGGCTTCGGCCTGGCCTCGCACCGCGGGATCGCAGCCTGATCACCGTCAGCTCGCTGATCGCTTCCGGACAGACCGGCCAGGTCGGCTATCACTTGGGACGCGCGATGGATAACGGCCTCACGAAGGAACAGGCCTCCGAGGTGATCTCGCATGTTGCCTTCTATGCGGGCTGGCCCAACGCCTTCTCGACCGTGCCGGTCGCCAAGACCGTCTTTGACGCCCGCGCGAAGTGATGAGGGCGCGACGGTGGGGATCGCAGTGTCCGAGGCGATGACCGGGCGGGCGGATGAATCCGCGGTAGGCACGGCCGTCATCGTCGCGCTCTTGCCGCTGATGGGTGTCGTGCTGGTCGGGTTCGTCCTGATCGGCGCCGCGATGCCGGTCCTGCCGCTTCACGTGCATGATGGGCTCGGCTTCGGGCCCATCATGGTGGGGGTCGTCGCGGGCTTCCAGTTCGCTTCGGCCCTCCTGGCGCGCCTTTGGGCGGGTGGCGTCGCCGACCGTCATGGTGCGAAGCGGGCCGTGATGCTTGGCCTCGCAGGCGCGGCTCTCGCCGGAGCGCTCTATTGGCTGTCTCTCCTGTTCACGACCGCTCCTATCATCGGGATTTCCGTCCTGCTGGCTGGACGCGCCGTTCTCGGAGCCGCCGAGAGCTTCATGATCACGGGTGCGACGACCTGGGGTCTGGTACGGGTCGGCAGCCAAAATGCCGGCAAGGTCATCGCCTGGATGGGCACGGCAATGTTCGCGGCTTTTGCCGGCGGAGCGCCGCTCGGCACGCTGCTGTACGAAGCGGGTGGTTTCGGCGCCGTCGCCGCCGCGACGGCCATGGCGCCGCTCGGCACGCTGCTCCTCGTCTCCTTCTTGGAGGGGACCATTCCGAGCCGCCGAGGGGGCGCAAACATCCTGGCCGTGGTGCGCCGGATCTGGAAACCAGGCTTCGGCGCGGCTTTGAGCAGTGTCGGGTTCGGCGCCATCACGGCCTTCGCCTCGCTCCTCTTCGTTGCGCGGGGGTGGACACCCGTCTGGTTACCCTTCACCGCCTATGCGGTCGGTCTAATCGCGGCCCGGACGCTCTTCGGACATTGGCCGGACCGGTTTGGCGGCGCCCGCGTTGCCGTCTTCTCGCTGCTGATCGAGGCTGCCGGCTTGGCCCTGATCGCGTTCGCGCCCTCGGCGATGCTCGGTGCACTCGGTGCGGGGCTGACCGGGCTCGGCTACTCCCTCGTCTTTCCCGGTTTCGGCGTCGAGGCCGTCCGCAGAGCCCCGCCCGAGAGCCGCGGGGTCGCCATGGGTGCCTACACGGCTTGCCTGGATCTCGCGCTCGGCACGTCAGGCCCTTTGCTCGGCCTCGCCGCGAGCGCTGCCGGCCTTGGCGCCGTTTTCCTGATTAGCGCCGCAATCGTCGTGTGCGCGGTCGGAATAGGTCTGCCGATGATGCGCGGGAGGGCAGCATGAGCGGACGATGGAAGCAGCAGGGCGCCAGGAGACTCGGGATCTCAATCTGTGGAGTTGTGATGCTGACCTCGATGCAAGCCGGCGCCTGCGCGGAGCCTAGCCAGGAGCTTTATATTCGGATCGCCGAGATCGAAATCGATGCAGCGCGCGTCGACGAATATAAGGCAGCCGTGAAGGAGGAGATCGAAGGCTCGATCCGCTTGGAATCGGGGGTCCTCGCGCTCTACGCCGTGCACGACAAGCACAATCCCGCCCGCGTCCGCGTCTTTGAGATATACGCGGACGAAGCAGCCTATCAGGCGCATATCCGGACGCCGCATTTCGCGAAGTACAAGGCGGCCGTGCAGGATATAGTCAAGTCACTTAACCTCTTGGAGACAGCGCCAATCGCGCTCGGCTCGAGATCAAGGGTGAACGCGGGAGCGAACGCCCCGTGATGGCCATGACGCACCCGTACCTAGCCGATGTCTGATGGTGCGCGGGGAGAAGCCTGCACCAGGCGTGCCCTCCTCCAGGATACGACTGCCCTTCGCCCGCACCTGATCATGGGCGCGATTGTAAGCATTTGACCGGGGTACCGGATGATGCGCAATAGGCGGAATGGCGCTCACCGAGAACAGGCGCACAGTTCCCCATCGGGCTCCAAGCAAGCCCTGTCCAAGGGCGGTCGGGTCTTCACGGTGTCGCCAGTACCGGTTGATTTCGGGAACTCCGCCGCCCTCATCTGAACCATCATTCGAGCGGTCCTGCAGAGCGTGCTGCGCAACCTGAATGCCGAACTGCCAACCTGGATCGCTGGCAGGAAAGTCGAAGCCGCGAAGGGCATCGTCAACGATCTGGCGGAAATCAGGATAGAGGGCGATGAGAACCTCTGAGGCTGCGGCCGAAACAGCAGCTCCGACATGAGCGGACGTCAGACCGGTGGTCGAAATGCCTGAGAGGTTGAGAAAGGGCGTGATTGGGCCTGCAAGCCCAGCGATTGTGGAACCGGGCAGCTTCTGACCTTCGCCTCGTCCAACGCCCCTCCTCTCATCACCGCCGCTGGTGACCGCGCCGCCTACCGCTTCCTTGAATTCTTCACCGCCCAGAAAAGCCG
>JAJKJG010000186.1 GCA_021154065.1 Methylobacterium sp. | reverse complement strand
CTGCAGCACCTTCTTCTTGATCTTGTCGACCGGCAGGCCGCGCCCGTCGTCGGAGATCAGGATCACGATGTGGCCGCCCTCGTGATAGGCGTTGAGCGTGATCGTGCCGCCCTCGTGGTAGGCGGCGAGGCGGATCGTGCCCTTCTCGGGCTTCCCGGCGGCGCGGCGCTCGAGCTGGCTCTCGATGCCGTGATCCGCCGAGTTGCGGACCATGTGGGTCAGCGGATCCTTGATCAGCTCGAGCACCTGGCGGTCGAGCTCGGTCTCGGCGCCCTGCATGACGAGCTCGATCTTCTTGCCGAGTTCCGCCGAGAGGTCGCGCACGACCCGCGGCAGCTTCTGCCAGGCGGTGCCGATCGGCTGCATGCGCGTCTTCATGACGCCTTCCTGCAGCTCGGCGGTGACGTGCGAGAGGCGCTGCAGCGGCACCTTGTAGCCGCCGTCGTCCTGGCGCCGGGCGATCTCGAGGAGCTGGTTGCGCGTCAGCACCAGCTCCGAGACCATGGTCATGAGGTGCTCGAGCGTGTCGACGTTGACGCGGATCGTCTGCACCTTCGAGGGCGGCGCGGCGTCGGCCGGCTCGGGCTCGAATATCGCGGGCGTCGCGGCGGCCGGCGTGGCGCCGCTCTCCGGCGCCGGGCCAGGGGTGTTGCGGAAGGCGCGTTCGAGGTCGTCGAGCGAGGCCTCGCCCGGCTTCAGCGCCCGCTCCAGGACCTGGTAGACGAGGGATCCGGCGGTGATCTGCGGCTCGGGCGCGGGTTCGGCCGCACCCGCCGCGGCGGCGAGCGTCTCGAGGCCGCCGATGAGGTCGGCATCGGCGCCTTCGGGCTCGGTCGCGCTGCGCTCGAGCTCGGCGAGGATCAGCTTGATGCGGTCGATCGTCGACAGGATGAGGGTGACGGCCTCGCTCGTCACCGGCATGCCGTCCCGGAACTTGCCCATCAGCGTCTCGGCCGCATGCGCCAGCGCCTCGAGGCGCGGCAGGCCGAGAAAGCCGCAGGTGCCTTTGATGGTGTGGACGAGCCGGAAGATGTTGCGCAGGATCGTCTCGTTGCCGGGCTCGCGCTCGAAGCGGACGAGCTCGACGTCGACAACGTCGAGATGCTCGCCGGTCGGTCAGAAACTCGCGCAACAGATCGTCCATCTCGACTCAAACCCAACGCTACGCAACGCAAACGGCTTGCGCGGAGAGTTTCGCCCGGATGGGTTTATGATCGGTTGAGACCGCCGGCCGTAAAGCTGGCCGTAACCGTAATTCAGGCCGCCGGCACCGCCCTGATCGTCACCTCGTCGCCCTCGATCGAGAAGGTCACCGGCATCCCGGCGGCTTGCGCGATGAGGCCGGTATAGAAGGGCTGGATGGCGTGGGCGTCGACGCTGCCGCTTTCCGGCGTGCCGGCGAGCAACCCCTCGACATGGGCCGGGATGCGGGCGTTCGGGCCTTTGGCGGTGAGCGTGAACTCGGCCGCGGCGGCGTCGCCGGCGATCTTGACCGCGATCGCGCCGCCGCGCGGGATGGCGTTCGTCGCCAGGACGACGAGGTTGAGGAGGAGCTTGACCTTGTTCTTCGGCAGGAGCGCCCGCGGCCCCTCCCACGAAAGCGCCACCTTGTCGTCGGTGAACATGCCCTTGGTGACCTGCTCGGCGTCGCCGAGGTCGATCGAGGCGCCGGCCGAGCCCGCGGCCCCGAAGGCGAGCCGGGCGAACTGCAGCCGGGCCGAGGCCTGGCGGGCGCTCTTGCGGATGAGGTCGAGGGCGAACTCGCGCATCGAAGCTTCGTTCTCGTCCTCCAGGACCTCGAGGCCGTTGACGATCGCGCCGACCGGGGAGATCACGTCGTGGCACACGCGCGAGCACAACAGCGCCGCGAGATCGAGCGAATCGAGGGTGACGCTTGCCATCAAAATCGGCTCCGAAGGCGCTTCGGGCGGTGAATTCGAGCGCCGCGCGCTTCGGCTCCGCCCCGAAGCCGGTAAAAGGAACGCTCCCGGATAGCGGGCATTGACGATTCGCGAAAGCGATCCAAGGATCGGGCGCGGGCGCAACGCACAGGGAAGCGCATGAGGCTCGACGAGGAGGCCCGGGACGGGATCGCGCTCGGCCTCGGCGACATCGCGCTCGAGGCCGGGCGCCTGCTGCAATGCTTCGAGCAGCGGCGCGAGTTCCGCACCAAAGCCGACGGCAGCCCGACGACGCCCGCGGATCTTGCCGCCGAGGAGCTGATCCTGCGCCGCCTCGCCGAGGCGTGGCCGCAGGTGCCCGCCGTCGCCGAGGAGACCGCGAACGCGGTCCTGCCGGGCGACCTTTTCTTTCTCGTCGATCCGCTCGACGGCACCCGCGACTTCCTGCATGGCGACGGCGAGTACAGCGTCAACATCGCCCTCGTCTCGGCCGGCCGGCCGGTCGCGGCGGCGGTCGCCTCGCCGGCGCTGAAGAAGGTCTGGATTGCCGGAGCGAGCGCGAAGGCGGCGGCGATCCCGCCGCGCGGCGATGTGCTCGACTGGGCGCCGGTCCGGGTCCGGGCGGCGCCGGCCGGAAACCTCGTCGCGCTCGTCAGCCGGCGCCACGGCGACGAGGCGACCGACGCCTGCCTGCGCGAGCTCTCGATCGGGACGCGCCGCACCGCCTCCTCGGCGGTGAAGTTCTGCCTCATCGCCTCGGGCGAGGCCGACGTCTATGTGCGCTGCGGCCCGACGATGGAGTGGGACACGGCGGCGGGCGACCATGTGCTGACCCGCGCCGGCGGCTGCGTCGTCGCGGCCGGCGGCAGCGTCATGACCTACGGCCACCATTCGCGCGGCTATCTCAACGGCCCGTTCGCGGCGCTCGGCGACGCGGCGCTCGCGCCGCTCCTCAACCTGCCGCTCGCGGCGGCCTGATCAGCCGCGGACGAGGTCGCGCCTGAGCTCCGGCCAACGCGCCTCGGCCTTGCCGGCGAGCGATGCATCGGCCTTAAAGCGCGCCCGAGAGCGCTCGCCGCGGAAGAGATAGAGGCGCCCGTCGCGGATCGCGAACAGGGTCGGGTCGGCGGCAACGAGCCGCCCTTCCGCCGCGGCGCCGGCATCGTAGCCGCCGATTCGCGGCGCGTAGACTTCGGGATCGCGCGCGAACGCCTCGCGGTTCGCCTCCGAGGCGAAGCGCCAGGCGACGCCGCGCCAGATCAACTCGACCCCTTCGCGCCCGGGCAGCGGCATGGGGCCGAGGAAATAGCTCACCGGATCGAAGCCGCGCAGCCCGAACCCCGAGCGCTCGTCGGCGACGAACACCTCGCTCGCACCGACGACCGGCGGCAGGCCATCGAGCGGTTGCGCCCGAACGCCCGCCTCGGCGAGGCAGAGCACCGCCGTTAACGCCATCGCAACCTGTAGGGCAGAGCGGCCCCGCAAACGCCTCGCTTGAGACATTTTTAGCCATGCTGAT
The DNA here is from genome assembly GCA_021154065.1 of Methylobacterium sp. The sequence goes on along the minus strand of JAJKJG010000186.1, from coordinate 8,015 downwards.
GTCGAATGCGATTCGAGCCGGACAGGCTCTAGCCGCACCGGTTCTAGCCGGCACGTCTAAAGAATTGGTGGGGTCGGATGCGCCAAAGCCGCGGCTGCCTTCCGGGCCATCCGTTGCGAGGGGGATGACACCATGCGGGCCCGCGGTCTCGTTTCGGCGCTGCTCGTCGCCGCCTTCGCGCTGATGCCGCTGTCGGCGTTCGCGCAGATCGCCCGGCAGGCCGATCCCGGCACCTTCACCACGGTCGAGCTCGTCGATTCCGGCCACCGCTTCTTCGGCACCGTGTCGCGCGGGCTCGCGCTGACCATCCAGGAGGCGGTCAAGCGCTGGGGCGAGCCCAACGGCTACATTCTCGGCCAGGAGGCGTCGGGCGCGTTCATCGGCGGCCTGCGCTACGGCGAGGGCACGCTCTACACCCGCAACGTCGGCGAGCGGCCGATGTTCTGGCAGGGGCCCTCGGTGGGCTTCGATTTCGGCGGCGAGGGCGCCCGCACGATGATGCTCGTCTACAACATGCCGGCGACCGAGGCCCTCTACAGGCGCTTCCTGGCGATCGACGGCTCGGCCTATTTCGTCGGCGGCTTCGGGATGACGGCGGCGGTCGCGGACGAGATGGTGGTGGTGCCGATCCGCTCCGGCGTCGGCGCCCGCCTCGGCATCAACATGGGCTACCTCAAATTCACCGGCGAGCCGACCTGGAACCCCTTCTGAGCCCGGGCACCGCACGACAGAGCTTTTCCTGGACATGGCAGCGTCGCGACATCAGGGTTGAGGCAACGCGGACGGCGAGCCCCCGGATCGAGTGAGCACCAGCATCGAAACCGCACTTGCGCCGGCGCAGCCCGCGGCATCCGGGCTGAGGGTAGTGGTGCTCGTGAACCCGGCTTCCGGAACGGCTGATCGGCAGCGGCCGGACGATCTGCGCCGGGAGCTGGCGGCAGCTTTCGCGGCGAACGGCGTCGCGGCGGAACTCGAGTTCGTGCCTGGGGACCGGCTGCTGAACGCGACCGAGCGGGCGGCCGGGAGGGTCCGTGCCGGCGCGATCGACGCGATCATCGTCGGCGGTGGCGACGGCAGCGTTCACACCGTCGCGGGGGTGCTCTCCGGCACCGGCATTCCCCTCGGCGTCCTGCCGCTCGGGACCCTGAACCACTTCGCCAAGGATCTCGGCATCCCGGCGGGCCTCGCCGGCGCCGTCGCGGTGATTGCCGAGGCGAATGCCCGACCCATCGACCTCGCCGAGGTCAACGGCCGCGCCTTCGTGAACAACTCGTCGATCGGCATCTATCCCTTCATGGTCGTCGACCGGGAGCGGCGGCGACGGCGACGGAAGCTCGCGAAATGGACCGCCACGGTTTTGGCGGTGCTGCGGAGCCTGTCGCACTTCCCGCTCCGCCGCCTCGAGATCTGTGGCCCGGGCTGGACCGAGCCTTGCCGGACCCCGTGCGTCTTCGTCGGCAACAATGAGTACAGGCTCGAGCGGACCTCGTTCGGCACGCGCGCGAGGATCGATCGCGGCGAGCTGTGGCTCTGCGTTGCGCCGCCGCAAAGCCGGCTCGGGCTGCTCTCGCTGGCGCTCAAATCGGCGCTCGGGCTGCTGCGCCAGAGCCGCGATCTGCGGACCTTCAGGGCCGATTCCGCCGAGATCCGCTCGCGCCGCAAGCGCCTCGTCGTTGCCGTCGACGGCGAGGTTGAGATCCTCGAAACGCCGCTGCGGTACCGCACGCGCCCGGGCGCGCTGCGCGTCTTCGCTCCGGCCGAGACCGAGCCGCCCGAGACAGCCGGGCACTCAGCGGAGCCGGCCGCTCACTGATGCGTGCGCCGGCCCTCGTCGGCGCCGCCGTCGCGGGGCGACTGGCGGCGCGCCCGCTGCATCTCGTGCCGCCGCCGTTTCATCAAGGCGATCGAGGCCTGCAGGGTCCGCTCGAGCTGGGCGACGGCGCTGTCGAGGTCTTGGGGCGCAACACCTTGCATGGACGTCTCCGACATTGAAAAATCGGCTCTCCGTGAAACCGCTCCGGCAAGTGAGAACCGCCGCGAGGGCGCGCCCCCAGACCGGCGGCCTTTCGATGAACCGCTGCCATGTGGCGAGAATTTGTCGTTCCGGTGCCGAGGCCCGGCGCCTCCCGTGGAAACCTCGCTGCCGCTGGCGAGGCGGGGCGAGCCGGCCTATCACTCGGCAATCCCCCCGGCTCAGGAGCCCCCATGACCGTCCTCGACCGCATCTCCGGCTTTGCCGACGACCTCGTCGCCTGGCGGCACGACTTCCACACCCATCCGGAGATCGGCTTCGAGGAGGAGCGCACCGCCGCGATCGTTGCCGAAAAGCTCGCTTCCTGGGGCGTCGCGGTGCATCGCGGCGTCGGCCGTACGGGCGTCGTCGGCGTGCTCGAAGGCAAGGGCGGCAACTATCGCCGCATCGGGCTTCGCGCCGACATGGACGCGCTGCCGATCGAGGAGGCGACCGGGCTGCCCTACGCCTCGACCGCGCCGGGCAAGATGCACGCCTGCGGCCATGACGGGCACACTGCGATGCTGCTCGGCGCGGCGCGCTACCTCGCCGAGACGCGGGCCTTCGACGGCACCGCGGTGTTCATCTTCCAGCCGGCCGAGGAGGGGCTCGGCGGCGCCCGCGCGATGCTCGCCGACGGGCTCTTCCAGCGCTTCCCCTGCGACGAGGTCTATGGGCTCCACAATTGGCCGAACGGGCCGCGCGGCAAGGTCACGATGCGGGCCGGCGCCGCGATGGCGGCAGCGGATTTCTTCGATATCCGCATCAAGGGCCAGGGCGCGCACGGGGCGCACCCGGACCAGTCGCGCGACCCCGCCGTCATCGCCATGACGCTCGGGCAGGCGATGCAGACGATCGTCAGCCGCAACGCCGATCCGCTGAAGGCGATGGTTGTCTCGATCACGCAGATCCACACCGGCTCGGCCTACAACGTGATCCCCGACACGGCGCATCTTGCCGGCACGATACGCACCTTCGACGGGGCGATGCGCGAGCTTGCCCGAACCCGCGTCCGCGAGCTTGCGGCCGGGATCGCGGCGGCCTTCGGCGCGACGATCGAGGTCGACATCCGCGATATCTTCAGCGTTCTCCACAATCACGACGCCCAGACCGCGGCCGCCGAGGAGACGGCGGTCGAGCTCTTCGGCCGCGACAACGTCGAGACCGGGGTCGCGCCGAAGATGGGCAGCGAGGATTTCGCCGACATGCTGCAGGCGGTTCCAGGCGCCTATGTCTGGCTCGCCGGCACGCCGGGGCCGGCCCTGCACAACCCGAGCTATTGCTTCGACGACGCAATCCTGCCGCTCGGCGCGGCGCTTCTCGCCCGGCTCGTCGAGAAGCGCTCGGCGGCGGCCTGACCATCGAGTGGCTAAAGATGGCTCCCCCAAGCCCCTCATCCTGAGGTGCGAGCGGAGCGAGCCTCGAAGGACGCAACCCTGTCGACGCAGCGCCTCACCGCCGGGTGCGTGCTTCGAGGCTCGGCCGGAGCCTGTCCTCGGGCTGGCCGAAGGCCAGACCCGGGGGGCCGAGCACCTCAGCATGAGGAGGGTTGTGGTGGGCCAGGCATCAGCAACGTGCTTAGCTTCGCGAGCTAACGTTCAGCGAAGCGCATTGTCACCACATGCTCTGCCGTGGTCCCGGCTGTGAGCATGCGGATCGAGGCTCGCTCGCAAAGCTCGCCGGAAAAGCCGTCGGTGTCCGGCTCGCCGGTCCAGGGTTCGATGCAGAGAAATGGCGCGCCCGGCTTCGTCCACAGCGCGAGGTGTCGGAAGCCGTCCGGCTCGACGACGATCGCGGAGCCGCCCGGAGCCTGGAAGCGGACGGAGCGGCTCGAGATGTCCTGCAAGACCAGCGCTCCGGGTTCGAACATCTCAGGATTCAGGGGCAAGACGCGCCCGGCGAAGGGCGCCCGCCTGAGGCCGGGGCGCAGCAGCCCCTCGGCGGTGATGTCAGGAACCGCCGCATCCTCGGGCCGCTCGAAGACGAGCCGATAGCGTTCGGGCGAGCCGCCGTCGAAGGGCCAGGGGAAACCCGGGTGGAAGCCGAGCCCGTAGGGCATCGGCCGGTCGTCGGCGTTCGTCACCGTGAAGCGCAGGGAAAGGCGATCGGCGGCGAGCACGGCTTCGACCTCGAGCTCGAAGCGGAAGGGATAATACCGCAGCGTGTCGTTGGTCGCGCCAAGGCGAAGCCGCGCCCGGTCCGGCCGGCGCTCGACGAGCCCGAACGGCAGGTCGCGCGCGAAGCCGTGGCGCGGCATCGGATAGGACCGGCCCTCGACCCTGACGGCGCCGCCGGCGGAGGCGCCGACGACCGGAAACAGGATCGGCGCGCGCTGCGGCCAATGGGCGGGATCGCCGTGCCAGATCAGCTCGCGCCCCGCGACGCGCCAGGAGAGCAGCTCGGCGCCGCAAAGCGCGATCGTCGCGGAGGCGCCATCCGCTGCAAGCGCCACGGTTTCGGAAGAATGCGGCATGGCGCCGGACGTTAGCGCCTCAGAACAGCGCCGGATGGCGCAGGCGCAGCGACTGCACCAGCGCCAGCGTCTTCAGATCCTCGATCTCGCCGCGATCGGCCATGCCGGCGAGATCGGCGAGCGCCGTCTCGACAACGACGATGTTCTCGTGCTCCTCGGCGAGGCCGCCGCCTTCGCCGACCCGGTCGGCCGCCCGGAAGGGCGCGAGGAACAGGTGCAGCCGCTCGGTCGAGACCCCGGGCATGGTCCAGGCCGCCGCGACCGGCTCGAGATCGCGCAGCACGAGCCCGACCTCCTCCTCGGCCTCGCGTCGGGCGCAGGCCTCGGGATCGTCCTCGTCGAGGCCGCCGGCCGGCGCCTCGAGGAGCGCGTCCGCGCCCGCCACATGGAACACCGGGGCGCGGAACTGGCGCACCAGGATGGCGGTGCGGCGCTCGGGGTCGTAGGGCAGGACCGCGACCGCGGCGCCGTGGTCCTCGACCTCGCGCGTCACCGGATGCCCGTCGGGGAGCTCGACCGAGAGCTTCAGGAACTTCCCCCAGCCCTCGTACAGCGTCTCGACGGCCGTGATGCGATGCTTCTTCACCCGTTCTTCCCTCCAATCCGGCAGCGTTATCTCATAATCCCGCATCCCGACCCGCCGCCGAGCGGCGGAACCGACGCGGCGCGCCGAAGCGTTACCGTTCGGCAACAGCTCGGGCCTTTCGATGCGTGACGACCTCATAGCCGCGATCCGCGAGCGCCGGGCGATCCTCTTCGCCGGCGCCGGCGTCTCGATGACCGTCGGCCTGCCCTCCTGGTCGACGCTGATCGAGCAGATGGCCCGGGAGCTCGGCCTCGACCCGAAGGTCTCGGCCGAGCCCGACACCAACTACTTCACGCTCGCCGAGTACTACCGCCTGACCAAGGGCAGCATCGGCCCGCTGCGGAGCTGGATGGATCGCAACTGGAGCATCCCGGAGGAGACGCTGAAGACATCGCGCGTGCACGCGCTCATTGCCGAGCTCGATTTCCCGCTCATCTACACGACGAACTTCGACCGCAACCTCGAGACCGCCCTTGCGCTCCACGGCAAGGACTTCGTCAAGATCGTGACCGCCAAGGACGTGGCGCAGGCGCGCGACGGCGTCACCCAGATCGTCAAGCTGCACGGCGATTTCGACGACGATCCCTCGATCGTGATCGCCGAGACCGACTACCTCGAGCGCCTCTCCTTCGAGTCGCCGCTCGACATCAAGTTCCGCGCCGATGCGCTCGCCCGCCCGATCCTGTTTATCGGCTACAGCATGTCCGACCTCAACATCCGCTTCCTGCTGCACCGGCTGTGGCGGACCTGGCAGGCCTCGGGCTACGGGAAGGACCGGCCGCAATCCTACGTCTTCATGCTGCGCCCGAACGCCGTCGACGAGGCGGTGCTCGAGCAATGGGGCATCCGCGTCCTGACCGAGCCCGACTGCAAGCCGGAAGAGGCGCTGGAGACATTCCTGGAGAAGCTCGCCGCGGAGGTGGAGGAGGACGGTTAAGGCCCTTGACGCGCCGATTTATCGGGTGCACATAAAATAAGTGGTCATCGGTTGGGACGAGCCCAAGCGACTTCGTAATCTCGAAGTTCATGGCTTCGATTTCGCGGACGTCGAGCGCTCATTCGATTTCACCGAAGCGACGATTTCGCCAGGCCATCCCGGGCGGGACGGTCGTAGGCGATGGGTGGCGACCGGCTTTCTCGGTGACGATCTCGTAAGCGTCGTCTTCGCGCCGCTCGGCACCGAAGCGGTCTCGCTGATCAGCGTTCGGATCGCCAGCCGGAAAGAGAGGAAACGCCATAATGCCACACCACCCTAGGCGGCGGCTGGCGCGCGATCTGACCGACGCGGAGGAGGCCGAGGTCCAGCGGCGCATCGCCCTCGATCCCGACAACCCGGAGCTGACCGATGAGCAGCTCGCTCAGATGCGGCCGGCTCGCGAGGTGTTGCCGCCCGAGCTTTATGCGGCTCTCGCGAGCCGGCCGCGCGGGCGTCCGAAGGCCGAGAAACGGAAGGTCGAGGTCAAGCTGCGCCTCGATCCCGAGATCGTTGAAGCCTTCAAGGCGCAGGGGCCCGGCTGGCAGACGCGCATGAACGACGTGCTGCGCCGCTCGAGCCGGCGCATGCAGCCCGCGCAGCCTGCCTCCCGCCGCCGTTAGATTCCTTCCTCCGGAGGATGACGCGCCGCAAGCGCGACCTCGCCGGGCCGAAGGCGAACGGTCGCGGCCGGCCCATCGCTCGCGCGGCGGAGCTTAAGCCCCGTTCGGCTTCTTCCATTTCTGGAAGGTGATGCGCACCACCGGCACGACGGTGTCGTCGTCCTGCTGGCGGCGCTCGAAGCGGAGGAGGTCGTAATAGGCGCAGCGCCGCGTCGTCGGGTACTCGCGGCAGGTGCCGGGGCGGGCGTGGTAGATCGTGCAGCGCCGGCTGTCCTGGTCGAGGAACATGCAGGCCTCGTCGAGCACCTTGTCGGGCACGCGCCGCAGGACGCGCTCGCCGTCGACGATTTTGGTGTAGCGCCGCTCGGCGACGGCGTAGGGCACGTCGAAGTACTTCGCCAGCCGGTTGACGTCGCGGCGCTTCGTCTCGACGCGCTCGTAGACCGAGCAGCAGAAGGCTGGGCATTTGCCGCAGTCGAAGAGCGCTCGCGGCTGCCGGTCGGTGATCGTCCTCTCGGGCAAGGGCGAGGGCAGCGCGGGCGCCGCCGCGACCGGCGCCGCCGCCGGCTCGAGCAACGGGTCGAGAACGGCGGGGGCGGTCCCGGGCTCGTTCATCTCGCCCATGTGGCATCCGGCCTTTCGCTTCGTCGTCCCGCCGCACAGGCGATGCCGAGAGGAACTCGCTTAATCGCTGGGAGCGCTTCCCTCAAGCCGCCAGATGCCGCTCTCCACGCGCGAAGCGGCGGGCCTTGCGAGGCGCGCATCGCGCCGCATGTGACGGCATGCAGCAGGCCTAGGCATCATCCTTTGTTCCGGCAAGGCAATGGACGCCCGTTGCAACCTTCCCCGCCGTTGCGCATTGGGTGAATCTCTTCTTGCGCCTTCTCTCCTTGGGATCGTTGCCGGCGGCGCCCCTCCATCACGGGCGAGGCGGGCCTTGCGCGGGACGCACCGGACGCATTCGACATGAGTGATTTTCTAGAGCACGCCCCCAGCCTTCGCCCGGCGCCGCAGCCGATCGAGCTCCGCAGCTCGCAGCGCGTGCCGCTGCGGATCGCGCATTTCCCGGGGCGCGGTCGTGGGGTCGTCGCCGACCGCGCCATCCGGGTGGGCGAGCTCGTCGAGCGCTCGCCGGTGCTCGTCATCCCGCCGCAGGACCGCGCCGCCGCCGACGCGACCGTCGTCTTCACCTACGTCTTCATGTGGGAGCACGGCACCATCGAGGAGGACCTCTACCGCCACGAGGGCCGCTCGGCGATCGCGCTCGGCTACACGAGCCTGCTCAACCACTCCTACGCGCCGAACTGCGAGTTCATCCGGCACATCGACGATCTCGCCATCGATCTCGT
>JAJKJG010000185.1 GCA_021154065.1 Methylobacterium sp. | reverse complement strand
TTCGACGCGGTCTTTGGCGCCTTCTCGGGCCGGGGGCAGATCGACGCCAACGGCAAGGCGGTGGTCGCGGCGTCGGTCGCCCGCTACGTCGCGCGGATCAGCGAGACATAGCTGGGGCCCGAGCTCCAGCGCGGGACCGCCGGCGCGAAACCGGCTAGGATCGCCATCCCCTAGCGAGGAGACACGCGATGATCCGCAAAGCGCGCGCCGTCTGGCGTGGGACCGGCAAGGACGGCAAGGGCGAGCTGACGACCGATTCCGGCGTGCTCTCGTCGACGCCCTACTCGTTCAAGACCCGGTTCGAGAGCGAGAAGGGAACGAACCCGGAGGAGCTGATCGCGGCGGCGCATGCCGGCTGCTTCACCATGGCGCTCGCCTTCCAGCTCCAGGGCGCCGGCGTGACGCCGACCGAGCTCTCGACCGAGGCGGCGGTGTCGCTCGACAAGGACGGCGAGGGCTTCACGATCACGAAATCGACCCTGACCCTGAGGGCCGAGGTGCCGGGGATCGAGCGGGCGAAGTTCGAGGAGCTCGCCCGGGCGGCCGAGAAGAACTGCCCGGTGTCGAAGCTGCTCCGGGCCGAGATCACGCTCGACTGGACGCTGGCGTAGCTCTTAGCCGGCCGGAACGCCGGCGGCGCGGGTCAGGCCGTCTGCCGGACCGGGATGCCCTTCTCGGCGAGGAGCTGCTGCAGCTCGCCGGCCTGGAACATCTCGCGGGTGATGTCGCAGCCGCCGACGAACTCGCCCTTGACGTAGAGCTGCGGGATCGTCGGCCAGTTGGAATAGGCCTTGATGCCCTCGCGGATGTCCTGGTCCTCGAGCACGTTCACGCCTTTGAACGGCACGCCGATGTGGTTCAGGATCTGGACCACCTGGCCCGAGAAGCCGCACATCGGGAACTGCGGCGTGCCCTTCATGAAGAGCACCACGTCCTCGGACTTCACTTCGGTGTCGATGCGGGTGTTGGTGTCGGTCATCGGCTGATCTCCTTGAGTGCTAGTGCCGCGCATCGAGAAGCTCGTAAAGGCGGCGAACGGCGGATTCGTAGTCGAAAGATTCGGCGAGGATCTCGTCGAGCGTAAATGGGCAGCCTTCCGGGATTCCGGGAGGGACGCGGCGCCGGTAGGTCAAGAGCTCGCGGGACGCGCTGCGGAACGCTTTCCGCCAGAGAGCGTCCAGATCGATTTTCTCGCGCATCGAAGGTCGGTAGTCGTCACGCGCCTGATCCAGGAAGCCTCCCGTCTCAATGGACCAAGCCCCCCGGGATGGCGAGTCGGGATCGCAGAAGCCCTTCAGGATGTGCATTAACGCGTTTCGAATCTGGCTCGCCACTCCGCCCCATTCGCTGCGCCCCAAGGTTTCGACCTCCTCGATCAGGTTCTCCCAATCGACCGCGTTCGACAGCTCGGGCTTGGCGGCAAGCTCCCGCAAAGCGGCGGCCTGTTGCTCCGCCCAGGTCACGATGTCGTCGTCGTAGAGGGTTCTTGCGTCCATGGGTCGCCTGCGCCTCAATCCTGCGGCGTGCCCGTCGTCAGCGCAAGCGCGTGCAGGACGCCGCCCATGCGGCCTTGCAGGGCCGAATAGACCATCTGGTGCTGCTGCACCCGCGACTTGCCCTTGAAGGCCGTCGAGACGACGGTCGCGGCGTAATGGTCGCCGTCGCCGACCAGATCCTTGATCTCGACGGCGGCGTCGGGGATCGCCGCCTTGATCATGCCCTCGATCTCGCGTGCGTCCATCGGCATCGGCTTTTCTCCTCAGGCGGGTTGCGCCGCCATGTACTCCGGCAGCCAGCCCTCGTGCGCTTGGCGCAGCTCGGCGATCGATATGGCGTCCTCGCCCGGGAGGGTCAATGAATCGGCGCCGGTCATGCCGATGAGCGCAACCGGAATGCCCTTCGAGGCGGCGCTGTAGAGGATGTCGGGCGCCGTGTCGGGGTCGACCGCGAGCACGTAGCGGGCCTGGTCCTCGCCGAACAGATAGGCATGGCAGGGGAGGTCGACCGGGCATTCGGGCATGACCGCGCCGACGCCGCCGGCCATCGCCATCTCGGCGACCGCGACGGCGACGCCGCCGTCGGAGCAGTCGTGGACCGTGTCGACAAGCCGCGCCTCGATCAGGTGGCGCACGAAATCGCCGTTCTTCCTCTCGGCCTCGAGGTCGACCGGCGGCGGTGCGCCCTCCTCGCGACCCAGGACCTCGCGTAGATAGACCGACTGGCCGAGCCAGCCGCGGGTCTCGCCGACGAGGAGGATCGCGTCGCCCTCGCGCTTGAAGGCGACGCTCGCATGCCGGCGGCAATCGGCGAGCACGCCGACGCCGCCGATCGTCGGCGTCGGCAGGATGCCGCGGCCGTTGGTCTCGTTGTAGAGCGAGACGTTGCCGGAGACGACGGGGAAATCGAGCGCCCGGCAGGCCTCGCCGATGCCGCGGATGCAGCCGACGAGCTGGCCCATGGCCTGCGGCCGCTCGGGGCTTGCGAAGTTGAGGTTGTCGGTGACGGCGAGCGGCCTGCCGCCGACCGCGGTGATGTTGCGCCAGGCCTCGGCGACCGCCTGCCGGCCGCCCTCGACGGGATCCGCCTCGCAATAGCGCGGCGTCACGTCGGTCGTCAGCGCGAGGCCCTTCGGACCGTCCTCGACGCGCACGATCGCGGCGTCGCCGCCCGGAATCTGCACCGTGTTGCCGAGGATGAGATGGTCGTACTGCTCCCAGACCCAGCGCTTCGAGCACAGGTCCGGCGAGCCGACGAGCGTCTTCAGCGCCTCGGCGTTCGAGACCGGCGCCGCGATGCTCTCAGGCGCCAGCACCGGTTGGAAGGTGTTGGCGAGATGCGGGCGGTCGTAGACCGGCGCCTCGTCGCCGAGCTCCTTGATCGGCAGATCCGCCACCACCTCGCCTTTGTGGCGCACGACGAAGCGGAGCGTGTCGGTGGTCTTCCCGATCACCGCGAAGTCGAGCCCCCATTTGCGGAAGATCGCTTCCGCCTCCGCCTCCAGGCCCGGCTTCAGCACCATGAGCATGCGCTCCTGGCTCTCGGAGAGCATCATCTCGTAGGCCGTCATGCCCTCCTCGCGGCAGGGCACCTTGTCGAGGTCGAGCTCGACGCCGAGGTCGCCCTTGGCGCCCATCTCGACCGCCGAACTGGTGAGACCAGCGGCGCCCATGTCCTGGATCGCGATCACGGCGCCCGACTTCATCAGCTCGAGGCAGGCCTCGAGCAGGAGCTTCTCGGCGAACGGGTCCCCGACCTGCACGGTCGGGCGCCTCTCCTCAGAAGCGTCGTCGAACTCGGCCGACGCCATGGTGGCGCCGTGGATGCCGTCGCGGCCGGTCTTGCTGCCCAGATAGACGATCGGGTTCCCGACGCCGGACGCCGCCGCGTAGAAGATCTCGTCCGTCTTCGCGAGGCCGACCGCCATGGCGTTGACCAGGATGTTGCCGTCGTAAGCCGAGTGGAAGCCGACCGCGCCGCCGACCGTCGGCACGCCGAAAGAGTTGCCGTAACCGCCGATGCCGGCGACGACGCCGGCGACAAGGTGGCGGGTCTTCGGGTGGTCCGGCGAGCCGAAGCGCAGCGCATTCAGGGCCGCGATCGGGCGCGCCCCCATGGTGAACACGTCCCTGAGGATGCCGCCGACGCCGGTCGCCGCGCCCTGGTAGGGCTCGATGAAGCTCGGGTGGTTGTGGCTCTCCATCTTGAAGACGCAGGCCTGCCCGTCGCCGATGTCGATGACGCCGGCGTTCTCGCCTGGCCCCTGGATCACCCAAGGGGCGCTCGTCGGCAGCGTGCGCAGGTGGAGGCGGGAGGATTTATACGAGCAGTGCTCGTTCCACATCGCCGAGACGATGCCGAGCTCGGTCAGCGTCGGCTCGCGGCCGATGAGGTCCCGGAAGCGCCGGTACTCGTCCTCCTTGAGCCCGTGCTCCTTGACGAGCTCCGGCGTGATGGCGACGTCGTTGCGGATCATCGGCGGCTCGGTCGGGGCTGATGCGACGGCCATAGCGGCTGTGTTCCGGGATGGCAACGCCGGGCCGGATCGCCAAACCTTTCCGACGCGTTTGCCTCCGCCCGGCCGCAAACGTGCCGTTTCGGCACAGACTTGGCTGGCACGCGGATCGCTCTGAACCGCCCGTCCCTCTCTTGGCGGCGATGGAGGCGAGCGGTGGCGATCTTCAACTCCCTGACCCGACGATTCCGCGACGACCGGCGCGGCACGACGGCGGTCCTGTTCGGCCTTTCCGTCATCCCGGTGATGGCGATCGTCGGCAGCGCCGTCGACTACGGGCGGGCGAGCGCAGCCAGGACCGAGCTGCAGCGCGCCGTCGACGCCGCCGCCCTGACGCTCGTGCGCGACGCCGCGTCGCTCGATGACGCCAGGCTCAAGGAGCGCGGCCGGAGCCTCGTGCGCGACCTCCTCAAGGACCTTCGCGGCTTCTCGACCGACACGATCACCGTCTCGCGCAACGCCAAGACCATCCGGGTCGCCGCCTCCGGCACGATGAAGACCGCCTTCATGGCGGTCGCCGGCTTCGACGGCATCCCCATCGGCTCCGAGGCGGAATCGACCTGGGGGTCGACCCGGATCGAGCTCGCCCTCGTCCTCGACAACACCGGCTCGATGAACGAGGCGCCCGGCGGCAAGCGCAAGATCGACGCCCTCAAGACCGGCGCCCGCGACCTCCTCGACACCCTGCGCGGCGTCGCCCACGACCACGACACCGTGAAGGTCTCGATCGTTCCCTTCGACACCGAGGTCCGGCTCGAGACGCGCTACAACACTGCCGAGTGGCTGCGCTGGTCGAATCCCGCCGACCGCCTCGCCTGGACTGGCTACGTCATCGACCGCGACCAGCCGAACGACGCGAGCGACGCCCTCCCTAAGACCAGCGACCCCAAGACCCTCTATCCGGCGGTGCGGGAATCGCAGTGGAAGGCGATGGGCGACATCGCCCCGATCCGGCCGCTGACCTCGGTCCACGGGGGCAAGGACTTCCGCGACCTCACCGACACCGTCGACGCCATGCGGCCGCGGGCCAACACCAACATCGCGATCGGCGTCGCCTGGGGCCTCGCGACGCTGTCGCAGAGCGAGCCCTTCACGGAGGCGGCGGCCTTCGGCTCGGGCAACCTCAAGAAGTTCATGGTGGTGCTGACCGACGGCGAGAACACCCAGAACCACATCGACGGCAAGGTGAACACCAATGTCGGCAAGATCGACGCCCGCACCCGGCTCGCCTGCCAGGCCGTCAAGGACGCGACCGTGACCGTCTACACGATCCGCCTCGTGAGCGGCAACGCCGCCCTCTTGCGCGACTGCGCCTCGGAGGAAAAGAAATACTTCGACGTCAAGGATGCGAGCCAGCTCGGGCCGGTGTTCCAGGCGATCGCCCGCGAGATCTCCGCGACCCGCCTGACCATGTAGGTGCGCGCGCCAACGGGCGGCCGGACCTCCCCGCCGGGGCAGCCGCAAGGCTTTCGGGCCCGAAGGCCCGGGTTTTGAAGGTCCGCCTAACCGGAACGAAACGATTTTCGGCTAACTCGGCGAGTCGTGGAAGAGGCTCGCCCCATGTTCAGGACATTTGCCCGCGACCGGCGCGGCTCGATCTCGATCCTGTTCGCGGTGGCGCTCGTGCCGCTCCTCGTCGTCTCCGGCGCCGCGATCGAGTACTCGCGCAGCACGCGGGTGCAGGCCGATCTCCAGTCGGCGGTCGACGGCGCGGCGCTAGCGGCCGGGCGCAACGCGCTCGACGAGGGCCGCCGGGATCTCACAAAGCTCGCGCGGGACGCCTTCGACGCCGCGTTCCGGCCGGACGGCGGCATCGCCGTGACGCGCTTCAAGGTGACGCAGAGCCAGGACCGCATCGCCGTCGAGGCGGCAGCGACGCTGCCGACGATCTTCGGCGGCTTCCTCGGCCGCAGGATCGTCGACCTCGACGCGCGGGCCGAGGTCCCCCTCGGCATCATGGCGATGGAGATCGCGCTCGTCCTCGACAACACCGGCTCGATGAGCCGCCTCGGCAAGATGGAAGCGCTCAAGGAGGCGGCGAAGAACCTCATCGACGCGATCCAGGGCGCCTCGGGAAGCGTGAACTCGAGCTTCGCGCTCGTGCCCTTCAACACCCAGGTCAACGTCGGGACGGCCAACAGCACCGCGCCCTGGCTGCGCTACGCGCCGCCCGGCGGCCCGGAGCCGAAGCTCGAGGTCACGAGCGCCACCTGGACCGGCTGCGTCGTCGACCGCGACCAGCCGAACGATGCGCGCGACACGCTTCCCTCCACCGGCCGGCCCGACACCCTCTACCCGGCCGCGAAATGCCAGTATCCGAACCTTCTGCCGGTCATCCCGCTGTCGCGCGACTTCGCGGCGATGAAGAGCGCCGTCGACGCCATGACGCCGACCGGCAACACCAATACCGGCATCGGGCTCGCCTGGGGCCTCGCCGTCCTGACGCCGGGCGCACCGCTCAGCGGCATCGCGCGGGCGCCCAACTCGAGGCTTCAGAAGATCATCGTCTTCCTGACCGACGGCGTGAACACCGAGAACCGCTGGACGACCGACGCCAACCAGATCGACCAGCGCACCGACCGGCTCTGCAACGAGGTCAAGTCGAGCAAGATCAAGCTCTACACGATCCGCGTCATCGAGGGGAACGAGACCCTGCTGCGCAATTGCGCGAGCCAACCCTCGATGTACTTCTCGGTCAACCAGGCCTCCGACCTGAAGGGCGTGTTCGACAAGATCGCCGCCGATCTGACGACGCTCAGGCTTTCGTTCTAGGCCGGCGGCACCGGTCGGCCTTAGGCCCAAGGTCGGGCGACCAAAGTCAAAGCGGCGGCGCCTTGCCGCTGTGCGAGCTTTCCCGGTAAATGTCGGCTTCTAGATAAAGCGGCTTTGCCGCCCGCGGGCGGCGGGCCGCGCTCGTCCGGGAGGCCGCCATGCAGGAGAAGCTCTATCCCGTGTCGCCCGAATGGGCGCGCCGGGCCCATATC
>JAJKJG010000184.1 GCA_021154065.1 Methylobacterium sp. | reverse complement strand
GCGGGCCGGCTTCGACCGGGAGCCCTATGCCCGGCGCCCCCCTCCTCGCTCGGCCTTCGGCCGAGTCGGTCCTCCCCCACAAGGGGGGAGGGGAATTGCGCACCGGCTTTGTGAGAATCCGATAGCCCGCAAGGGGAGGAACGCGTCGCCGCTTCGAGGCGCTGCTTCAGTCCGGGCGGATCATGCTCTAAAACCCTATCAAGGTCGCCGATTCCGTGCACCTGCACGCTAGCTGGCGGTTTGGTTTTCGAGTTTTTGGTCGAGGTCAAGTTCGACGCCCTTGACGAGGTCGGCGAGACGACCGACGAGTTCAGGCGTCAGCGCACCCTGCCGTGCGTCACCACTGCTAGCCGAGCGCGAACCTGAGATAGGCCTGCATGAACGGCGGCATCGTCTCGGCATCGATGTCGGCGAGCGTGCGGACGAGGCAGATGTCCGACAGCTCCGGGCGGGTCTCGCGCGCGAGGAAGTGGCGGACGCGGGCGCGGATCTCGTCGGCCGCGAGCGGTGCCCTGACCTCGCGCATCAGCGCCGTGCGGGCGCCGGCGAAGGTCGCGACCCAGCGGTCGGTCGCCTCGACCTCGTCGCCGCGGATGCCGGTCTCCTCCTCGAGCTCGCGCAGCACCGAGCCGGCCAGATCGACGGTGCCGTCGGCGAGGACGTCGTCGGGATCGGGCGTGCCGGCCGGGAAATAGACCTTGCCGGGGTTTGCCGTGTGGTTGGCCATGCGGCCGAGGATGAAGGCGCCGTCGCTCGAGCGCAGCGCCGCAAGTGCGAAGCTGTTGCCGCTCGAAGGGTCCGGGAAGCCGAGGTCGCGGAAGGCGATGAAGCTCGCGTAGTCGGTCTCGACATAGCCGAGCGACAGGCGGCCCTCGGCGAGCGTCTGCCGGCGCCGGATGAGGACGCGGCCGTTGAAAAGCGCCGGGTTGGCGCCGGTCAGCCGGTGCCAATGCGCAGCGATGACATCGCGGTTGTCGTCCGCCCAGGGCCAGGTCTCGTCGAGACGATGGGCCTCGAGCGCCGCCAGCGGCATCACCACCACGTCCGATGCGGCGGTCACAGCCGGAGCGTTCCCTCGCTCACCAGGACGGCGGCGCCGCCGATCTCGACCGATGCCAGCGCCCCGCGTTCGATGACGAGCTGGAGGGCGATGTCGCTCGGGCGGCCCATCTCGTAGCCCTGCTCGATGATGAAGTCGTGCTCGCCGTCGCCGAGCGGCTCGAACTGCATCAGCACGCCGGCGAAAGCGGCGGCGGCCGAGCCCGTCGCCGGATCCTCGGGGATGCCGAAGCTCGGGGCGAACATGCGGGCGTGGAAATGATGGCCGGCATGGGTCGTCTGCCGCGTGTAGACGAAGACCGACTGATGCTCGCCGCCGAAGGCCTTGCGGAAGGCGTCGGCGCTCGGACGGGCGCGGGGGACCGCCTCGAGGCTTGCTACCGGGACATAGTCGAAGGCGACGCCGGCGGAATGCCGGCTCGGGGCGTGCCGGTCGAAGCCGATCTCGCGCGGATCGATGCCGAGCGCCCAGGCGATCTCGGCCGGATCGCGGGCCTCGCCCCAGATCTCGGGCAGGCGCGGCGCCCTGAAGCGGGCATGGCCCCTGCCCTCGCCCTCCACCTCGACGACGCAGGGCACCACGCCGACGGTCTCCTCGAGCCCGAAGGCGACCGCACCCGGCTCGCCGCCGCGATCCCGCAGCGCCAGCAGCACCGCCGTCCCGACCGTCGGATGGCCGGCGAAGGGCAGCTCGCGGCCGGGCGTGAAGATGCGCAGGCGCGCGCGGTGCCGCGCCTCGTCGGGCGGCAGCACGAACACGGTCTCGGACAGGTTGAACTCGCCGGCGATCGCCTGCATCGCCGCCGTGTCGAGCCCCTCAGCATCGAGCACCACGGCGAGCGGGTTACCGGCGAGCGCTCGGGTCGTGAACACGTCGAGGGTGACGAAGCGGCGGGGCATGAGGCCTCCTGGCGGCCGCCTCTCCGGGAGGGAGAAGCCGGCACGGCAATAGCCGTCCCGGTGAGGGACTACAGTCTAACCGGCTCGGCCGTAACCCCTCACCTCGGCGTCGCCCTCCCCGCGCCTCTGGAGACCCCTGCGAAATGAGTTCGGCGCCGCTTTGCGGCGGAGTCTTGCGCTGGGTCCCGGGTCGCATTCCGCTTGCGCTGCATGCGCCCGGGAAAGCACCGGAGAGAGGCGCCTAAAACCTCAACCGCGCTTTCCCGGACGCCTGCAACGCAGCGAAGCGGAGTGGAAGGCGATCCGGGACCCAGCGCAAGACTCGCCGCGAAGCGGCCCCGAATCTCACCTTTCGCGGGGGTTTCCACTTGGGGAGGTCGGCAAATCGATTTCAACCACCACCGGGCAGTGGTCGCTGGCTTTCGGGCGGTCCCAGCCGACGCGGGGGTAGCGGTCGGCCGTCGTTGCGAGGAAGGCGATCGAGCGGTCGGGCGCCGCCGGATCGAGCGGCACGCGGTAGGGCAGCCCCCGCCGGACGATCTCGACCTTCGGCGCCGGGTTGGCCTTGGCGATCGCCGGCGAGACCAGGATGTAGTCGAGCTGCACGTGCTCCTCGCGGACCTCGGCGCCGTCGGCCGCGGCGCGACGGTAGAAGCTCGTCCAGCGCTCGGCGGCGGGCAGCGCCTCGGCGGGGTCGACCGCAAAGTCGCCGAGCAGCGCGTCGAAGCTCGACGGCGTCGCCGCCTCGACGCCGCCGCCGGCCAAGATGCGGGCGCGAAAGTCGTTGAGATCGCCGGCGACGATCCAGCTCGCGTCGCGCCAGCCCTTGCCGAACCGGTTCTCGATCAGGCGCCGCACCGCCTTGGCCTCGGCCTGCCGCAGCGCCAGCGTGCCGTCCCGTCCGGCGGTCCGGCCGGTTGCGGTGACGGCCTTGAAATGGCAGAGATAGAGCGTCAGCCGGGCCTCGCCGAGATCGAGCGCGACCTCGAGGCAGTCGCGGTTGAAGACGCGGTCGCCGGGCTCGATCCCGAGCGCCTTCAGCGCCTCGTCGTAGCAGCCGAGCTCGGCAAAGCTCGCCTCGTGATGCGAGGTGACGACGACCTTGTCGGCCGCGACGAGGCTCTTTCGCGCCGCGAACGCGACGTCGATGCCGCGCGGGTCGTTGCCGTCGACGAGCTTGAAGTGGCCGTAGCGGATGTCCGAGATGCGATGCACGTAGTTCGCGAAGAAGGCGCTCAAGACGCTGAGATTGTCGACCTCCTGCAGCGCGATGATGTCGGCCCGCGTCTCGGCGATGGCGAGCGCGGTGAGCTCGCGCTTGTCGTCCTCGATCGCGACCGCGACCGAGGCTTCGACCTGCTCGCGGGTCTCGGCCTGCGGGAAGTCGAACAGCGACAGCGCCGGCGCGGTCTCGGGCCGCTCGCGCGGGCCGAAGCTGTGGCGCGAGGCGAGGTTCTCGACGTTGAAGGTCGCGATGCGAAGGCGCATGAGGTTCAAACGCGCTCGACGGCGAAACGCTGCGTCGGCGAAACGAGCTCGTCCTGCGCCGCAACGAGCAGGATCTCGCGCGAGCCCGCCGCGGCGGTGCGCCTGAGGAGGCCGTAGACCGAGGCGGCGGCCTCGCCGAGAGCGGTCGCGGCCGAGCGGCTGCGGGCGTAGTGCACCAGGAACAGGGCCGCGATGGCGTCGCCGGCGCCGTTGACCTCGAGCGATAGCCGCGGCGTGCGCAGGCGCCAGAAGGCGCCGCCCTCGCCGGCGAGGAGGTCGATCGCGTCTGGCGGCGTCTCGGCCGTGTGGAGCGAGGTCACGAGCACGACGCGCGGGCCGAGCCGTTGCACGGCGGCGACCGCCTCCTTCGCCGCGGCGAGCGTCCCGGTTGTAAGCCCGGAGAGGAAATCGAGCTCGAACTGGTTCGGGGTGACGATGTCGGCCGCCGTCAGCGCCTTGTCGCGCATGAACTCGGGGATGCCCGGCCGCACGAATACGCCGCGGCCGATGTCGCCGATGACCGGATCGCAGCAATAGAGCGCGCCGGGGTGCGCCTCGCGGACGCGGGCGACGGCGGCAAGGATCGCGGTGCCGATCTCGGCCGATCCCATATAACCCGAGAGCACGCCGTCGCATTGCGCGAGCACGCCGCGCGCGGCGATGCCCTCGACGAGCTCCGCGATCGTCGCGCCGTCGAACACGCGTCCCGTCCAGGCGCCGTAGCCGGTGTGGTTCGAGAACTGCACGGTGTGGATCGGCCACACCTCGACGCCGAGCCGCTGCATCGGGAACACGGCGGCGGCGTTGCCGACATGGCCGTAGGCGACGTGCGACTGGATCGAGAGGATGTTCACGGACATCGGGGTTAGCGCAGGTGCCGCGGCTTGCCAAACCGCCGGCCCACCGCCACAAGGGCCTCCCGCCCGGACGTTCCATGGACATCGAAGCCCTCAAGATCGCCGTCGTCGCGTTCGTGCGCGAGCACCAGGCCTGGGCGCCGTTCGTCGTCGCGGCGCTCGCCTTCTGCGAATCGCTCGCGGTGATCTCGCTGCTCGTGCCGGCGACCGTGATCCTGCTCGGCATCGGCGGCATGATCGGCGGCATGGATTTGAGCTTCTGGCCGATCTGGGCCGGGGCGGCGATCGGCGCGGCGCTCGGCGACTGGCTCTCCTACGAGGTCGGCCGCTACCTCGAGGACAGCGCGCACCACGTCTGGCCGCTCCGGAACCACCAGAGCCTGATCGCCAAGGGCGAGACGTTCACCAAGAAATACGGCGTCTGGGCGATCTTTCTCGGCCGCTTCTTCGGGCCGGCGCGCGCCTTCGTGCCGCTCGTCGCCGGCGTTTTCGAGATGCCGCGGACGCCGTTCCAGATCGCCAACGTCACCTCGGCGCTGTTGTGGGCGTTCCTGATGCTCGCGCCCGGAACCGGCTTTGGGACGTGGCTGCGGATGTGAGCCGCTACTGCTCCGACAGCTTCAGGTCGGGGCGGTAGCGCTCACCCTCGACCTCCTTGACGATCGCCTGGCCGCAGACGACCCGCTTCTGCTCCGGGTCCCAAG
>JAJKJG010000183.1 GCA_021154065.1 Methylobacterium sp. | reverse complement strand
TTTCGAAAGCCGCTCCTCGCGAATCGCGGCGATGAACACGGACGAGTCGACCACGACCTCGTCCTACGTCATCGAGGCAAGCCGTTCTCGTCGTAGTCGAGGATTTCCTCTGGGCTGCGCGGATCGATCACCGGAAGCTTGCGCCAAGCCTCTTGGAGCTGCCGCAGCGACTCGAGCCCCTCGGCGATCTCCCGCTCCTCGTCCCGCGTCAGCCCCGCTCATGCTCCTGGCGCAGCAGGTCGAGCAGCAGGTCGGTGGTGCCTCGGCCGGTTCGCGCCTTCAGCTCGGCGAGAAGCCGCTCGGCTTCCTTGTTCTTGATGTTGATGGACACCCGGAGCCCTCGACGGTAAAGAACCTGTTCTCACCTTCTGTATATAGCATTCGCGGACAGCCCGAGGAAGATATGGCCAGTGCGGCCCCGCGCCTGAATCCATTGCTGAAGCTCGCCCTCGAGCTCGGGCCGTTGGTGGTGTTCTTTCTCGCGAACCAGCGGGCCGGGATTTTCACCGCGACGGGCCTTTTCATCGGCGTGACGGTCGTCGCGCTCGTGATCCACTACATCCTTCTGCGCAAGCTCCCGATCATGCCGCTCGTCTCGGGCGTGGTCGTCGTCGTCTTCGGCGGGTTGACCCTCGCGCTTCAGGACGAGCTCTTCATCAAGCTCAAGCCGACGATCGTGAACACGATGTTCGGCCTTGTCCTCCTCGGCGGCCTCTATTTTCGAAAGCCGCTCCTCGCGATCGTGCTCGATTCGATGTTCGATTTGACGGACGAGGGCTGGCGCAAGCTGACGCTGCGCTGGGCCGTGTTCTTCTTCGTGCTCGCGATTCTCAACGAGGTCGTCTGGCGCACCCAGACGACGGATTTCTGGGTCAGCTTCAAGGTGTTCGGCATCATGCCGCTCACGATCGCCTTCGCCCTGGCTCAAACGCCGCTGATCCTGCGGCACGAGGCGAAGTCGGACGAGGAGAGTTTCGATTCCTCGCTTTAAGGCTGCGCTGCCTGCACTTTGGCCATGAACGCCGGCATCGCCTCCGGCGTCAGCGGGCCGATGTGCTTGTGGCGGATCGCGCCGTCCGGGCCGACCACGAAGGTCTCCGGCACGCCGTAGACGCCCCAGTCGATGGCGGCGCGCCCGCTCGGATCGACGCCGACCGCGGCGAACGGGTTGCCGAGCGCGCCGAGGAAGCGGCGCGCGTTCTCGGGGTTGTCCTTGTAATTGACGCCGACGACGCGGACCGCCGGGTTCTTGGCCAAGTCCATCAGCAGCGGGTGCTCCTGACGGCAAGGCGCGCACCAGGACGCCCAGACGTTGACGACCGTGACCCTGTCCTTCACGTCGCCGCCGGACAGCCCCGGCACGGCCGCGCCGTCGCGCGTCAGGCCGCTCAAGGGAGCGAGCGTGAAGGCCGGCGCCGGCCGGCCGATCAGGGCCGATGGCACTTTCGAAGGGTCGCCGGCGTAAAGTCGGATCAGGAACAGCGCCGCCAGCGTCGCGAAGACGAGGAGGGGGAGCAGGGACAGTAAGCGGATGCGCGCCTCTCCGCTGGCGGGGGTGGGATGCGAGGTCGTATCGGGGGGCGCTCGATCAGGCATCGACCCGTCAACCCGTCGCTTCAGGGCTTGCGCCCTTGCCGGCGGCCAGGGAAGGCGAGGGGTCCAACC
Organism: Methylobacterium sp.; assembly: GCA_021154065.1. The sequence continues at coordinate 3,365 of JAJKJG010000183.1, read as the reverse complement.
GCCGCCGCGCGCCGCGGGATTCGAGGCTCGCCAGGGCGCGCGTCTGCGCGCGATGATCGAGCGCGGCGCGCAGGATCAATCCGGCCACGATCAAACCCGTCACGGCATAGGCCATGACGATGAAAACGGCGTGCGGGCCGAGGTCCATGGTCACGCCGCCTGCGCGTCGAGGCGCTCGGCCTCGAGAAGGGCGAGCGTGCGCACGCGCCGCCGCAAGATTTCCGTGCGCATGCCGGCGAGGTGCAGCGCGACGCCGAGCGCCGTGAACGCAAGCGCCATCACGAGAAGCGGCGTGAGAATCGATGGATGGATCGTCGGTCCGCCGAGCCGGAACACCGAGGCCGGCTGGTGCAGGGTGTTCCACCAATCGACCGAAAACTTGATGATGGGCAGGTTGACCGCGCCGACGAGCGTGAGGATCGCGACGGCGCGCGCGGCCCGGCCGGGGTCCTCGATGGCGCGCCACAGGGCCAGAACGCCGCAATACATGAGGAACAGCACCAGAACCGAGGTCAGGCGGGCGTCCCAGACCCAATAGGCGCCCCACATCGGCCTGCCCCACAGCGCGCCGGTAACGAGGCAGATCAGGGTGAAGGCGGCCCCGATCGGCGCGGCGGCTTTTTGCGACACGTCGGCGAGCGGATGCCGCCACGCTAGCGTGCCGAGCGCCGAGACGGCCATGAGGCCGTAGAAGAACAACGCCAGCCATGCCGCCGGGACGTGCAGAAACATGATGCGCACCGTCTCGCCCTGCTGGTAGTCGGCGGGGGCGACGAACCAGGCGAAGTAGAGCCCGATCCCAAGGAGCGCGGCCGCGAACGCCGCGACCGCGGGCAGCGCCGCGCCGGACCATCTTAGAAACACGCTCGGATTGGCGAGCTGGGTCAGCATCGGGCCGGTCTAGCCGGGTGCACGCAGCACCGCAATGCGACATGGCTCCGCTCGGGACGCTGCGCTGCGAGAGCTGTCAGCGCGGACTGATTTGCCGCCGCGCATAGAGAAGATCGTCCGGCGCAAGCCCGTGGACGCCGCGGAACGGCTGGTCGAGCACGGCGACCATGTAGACGAGCCCGATGAACACCGTGAGCACGCCGCCGAGCACGAAGTGGGTCGTCCGGCTGAGATCGAACAGCCACAACACGAGGACGTTCAGAACCGCCCCGGTCAGGACGACGGACCAGATGATCGGCGGGATGCTCGTCCCGCCCGCCTGGATGCGCGCGCGGCGGCGGTCGACGAACTCGCCGAAGCTCCGCAGCGTCTCCCCGGGAAGGATGTCCTCGCCGGTTTGGCGATCGGGCCTGAAGCTCAGAAGTTGGCGATTGAGGTCATCGACCAGCAGCACTCCCGGCGCGGAAGCTTGGTTCCGTCTCTGCTCGCGCCAGCCGGGACCTGTCTCCTCGTCCACGTATCGGCGCAACACGTCGATCAAAGATGCCCGGATCGGTTCCGGGTAGCCGCCCAGGTTGCGGTAGAGCGCGACGATGCTGGCGGCCTCGCGGCTGATCGTGTCCTGAGCCTTGTTGTAGTTCTCGAACACCGCGATCGAGAGCAGCGCCAGCAGGACGCCGTAGTAGAGCGTGAACGCGTTCAGGAGCAGCGCCACCGGCGTGTTCGGTTCCTTCTCGCCCCGCAGCAGCCGTGCGATGACGGGCTGCAAAAACGCCGAGCCGATCAGGGTCGGCACGAGAAAGCACGCGACAATGAATCCCGCGCCCAACACGGTGGGCCACTCGTGCAGCCAGTCGATCACGATGCGCTCCGCTCCCTCCGCGCCGGCGGCTCGGTTCGAGGTCAGGCACATTAGCATAAGCACACGGCCGGACGATCTGGGCAGCCGTTCAGCGGCGCAGGATAACAGCGGCGCTGTCGCATGGTCCACCTTCGGCTATAAACAAGTCGTGACGCTTCAATCGGACTTCCTGGCCGCTTGGCGCGGCGTGCGCGACGCGCTCGCCTATCCAGCCTGGATCGTCGGCTTTTCCCTTTTCGGCGTCGGCAGCCTTGCGCGCGACGCCGGCCTGCCGGCCGGGGCGGCGGTGCTGTCGACGTGTCTAATGTGGGCAGCCCCGGCGCAAGTGATCCTGTTCGCCGGCCTCTTGAGCGGCGCGGCGCTGCCGGCGCTGGCCGTCGCGATTTGTGTCTCGTCGCTGCGCTTCCTGCCGATGACGATGTCGATCCTGCCCTTGGTGCGCCGTCCGGGCCAGCGCTGGCCGGTCCAGGTCGCGGTCGCCCATTTCGTAGCGGTGACGGCCTGGGTCGAGGGGATGCGGCGGCTCCCGAGCCTGCCGGTCCCGGAGCGGCTGCCCTACTTTTTCGGCTTCGCCAGCGCCTGCATGGGCGTGAGCGCCGTCCTGACCCTGGCGGGCTACCAGCTCGTGCGCGTCCTGCCTGTCGCCCTGGCTGCAGCGATGCTGATGCTGACGCCCCTTTTCTTCACCATCGCCCTGATGGCGTCCGCGCGGGCGCGGCAGGACTGGACGGCGATCGGTCTCGGCTTCGCGCTTGCGCCCGTGGCGACAACCTTTGCGGGTCGCGATTTCGATCTGCTGGCGCTCGGACTTGTGGGCGGCACCATGGCCTACGTCGTCGGACGAATGGGGCGGCGCGCATGAGCGCGGAGACGGCGCTCGGCCCGTGGTGGCCCTACCTCGTCCTGATCCTGGTCGGCTTCCTGCCGAACGAGATCTGGCGCGTCCTGGCGGTCGTGCTGTCAAGCGGCCTCGACGAAAACTCCGAAATCCTGACCTGGGTGCGCGCGGTCGCGACGACGCTGCTGGCCGGCGTCGTGGCGAAGCTACTCTTGAGTCCCGGCGGCGCTCTGGCGGCGGTCCCGTTCGCCGGGCGCCTCGGCAGCCTCGCCGCGGGCCTCGCCGGCTTCTATGCCGTGCGCCGTTCCGTGATCGCCGGGGTGCTGATCGGCGAGGCGGCGCTGGTCGCGATCGCCTGGTGGGCGCGGACCGGCGCGCCGTGATCTATTCCCCCCACCGGAGCGCCGCGGCGGCCCCGATCGTGCCGACGACGCCCGCGATGAGCGAGAGCGCGGCGAGGATGAGGAGCGGCGTCGCGATGGGCACGGCGCCGCCGGAGGCGGCGTCCGCGGCCGAAACCCCGAAGATCAGCGTCGGGATCATCAGCGGCAGGGCCAGAATGGCGAGGATCAGGCCGCCACGGCGGATCGAGGCGGTGAGCGCGGCCCCGACCGCGCCGATGAAGGTCAGCGCCGGCGTGCCGACGATGAGCGTCGCCGTCATCGCGAGCATCGCCGTCGGGGTGAGCGCAACGAGAAGCCCGAACAGGGGCGCGGCGAGCGCCAGCGGCAAGCCGGTGGTGAGCCAGTGCGCGACGGCCTTCGCCAGCACGAT
>JAJKJG010000182.1 GCA_021154065.1 Methylobacterium sp. | reverse complement strand
GGGCGCAAAGCCCATCCGAGGCGCCGGCGCAAGCCGCCCGGTACGCGAGACCTGGATCCGGGTGGCGGCGCCGGCGGCCCCGGTACGCTGGGTACCCATGGCCGAACACCGGTTACGCAACTGAACGCGACGACCGGATCATGGGCCGACAGGGTAAAAGCCGGGTTCAGGGGGGAAAGAAAACGCGTCTCGTTTTGGGGCTGCAGCTTTTGCCTAGCCCTTGAGAGATCTTGCTTTTTTGTGAACGCGGGAGCGGCGCGCGCGCGCCCGTCAGGCGTCGTCGGCGATCCTCACCGGGGCGAAGCTGCGGCGGTGGAAGACGCACGGGCCGTGCGCGTCAAGCGCCGCCAGATGCGCCGGGCTCCGGTAGCCGACATTGGTCGAGAAGCCGTAGGCCGGGAAGCTCCGGGCGAGGCGCTTCATCAGGCGGTCGCGCACCACCTTGGCGACGATCGAGGCGGCGGCGATCGAGGCGACGCGGGCGTCGCCCTTGACGATGGTCTCGACCCGGCACGGCAGCCGCGGCGGATCGTTGCCGTCGACGAGCGCGATGTCGGGGACGCACGGCAGCGCGGCGAGCGCCCGGCACATCGCCGAGAGCGACGCCTGGCGGATGTTGATGACGTCGATCTCGAGATGCGAGATCGAGGCGATGCCGATCTGCGCCGTCGCGACGATCTTGTCGAACAGCGCCTCGCGCTCCTCGAGCGTCAGGACCTTCGAATCGGCGAGCCCCTTCGGCACGCGCTTCATGTCGAGCACGACGGCCGCCGCGACGACCGGCCCGGCGAGCGGCCCGCGCCCGACCTCGTCGATGCCGGCGATGGTGCCGTGCCCGCAGCGCATGAGCTTTCGCTCGCGCGCGAGATTCGCGCGCAGATGCGGGGCGAGGCGAATCGCGTCCATGGCGCGGCAGCTCAGCGCGAATCGCGGCGCGAGTCACGCCGGCGAGGAGCTGCCGCCTAATCGACTCACGCAATCCACACCCACCACTGTCATCCCGGAAGCCCGCGCAGCGGCTATCCGGGACCCATGGGCCGGCACGTGAACGTGGATCCCGGCTCTCCGCTTCGCTTCGGCCGGGATGACAGAGGGTGCGACCGTCAGAACAGGCTCAGCTGCCCCACCCCCTCGCGCGCCGTCGGCGTGAACAGGTCCGTGCGCAGCGTCCGGCGGACGCGGTTGAAGCCGAAGCGCTCTGACGCCTGCTCGAATCGGCGGCCGATCATCCAGGCATAGGGGCCGACGCCGGTCTGGCGCTTGCCCCAGGCGGAATCGTAGAGCTTGCCGCCGCGGGTGTCGCCGACGAGCGAGAACACGTGCTTGAGCTTGTCCGGATAGTTCTCCGACAGCCAGTCGCGCACGATCTCCCTGAGCTCGTGCGGCAGCCGCAACAGCACGTAGCCGGCCTCGCGCGCCCCGGCCGCGTAGGTCGCCTGGAGGATGTCCTCGATCTCGTGGTCGTTGATGCCGGGCACGATCGGCGCGACAAGCACCGACACCGGGATGCCGGCCTCGGCGAGCTTGCGGATGGCGTCGAGGCGCTTTGCCGGCGTCGCGGCGCGCGGCTCCATCTTGCGCGCGAGCCGCGGGTCGAGGCTCGTCACCGACAGCGCGACCTTGGCAAGGCCGCGATCGGCCATCGGCGCCAGGATGTCGATGTCGCGCGTGACGAGGTGCGACTTCGTCACGATGCCGACCGGGTGGTTCGTCCGCGACAGCACCTCGAGCACCGCGCGCGTGATCCGGAACCTCTTCTCGATCGGCTGGTAGGGGTCGGTGTTCGTCCCCATCGCCATGGTCTTCGCGGCGTAGCCCGGCTTTGCCAGCTCCTTCTCGAGGAGCTCGGCGGCGTTCGGCTTCGCGAACAGCTTGGTCTCGAAATCGAGACCGGGCGAGAGCCCCTGATAGGCGTGGGTCGGACGCGCGAAGCAGTAGACGCAGCCATGCTCGCAGCCGCGATACGGGTTGATCGAGCGGTCGAAGCTGATGTCGGGCGAGTCGTTTCGCGCGATGATGGTGCGCGGCCGCTCGATCGTCACCTCGGTCTTGAGCGGCGCCGGCTCTTCGGGCAAATCCCAGCCGTCGTCGAAGCGCTCGCTTTCGACCGGCTCGAAGCGGGCATGCGGGTTCGAGACCGCGCCGCGCCCGCGCCGGGTCTCGCTCTCCGCGATCGCCCCCGGCTCGAGGCTGAAGCGCCGCGCCGCCTCGGCGGCCGCGATGGCGCTGCGCACCGCGGGCGCGCTGACGACGGCGTCGGGGCTGGCTTTTCTCAGGCGGGCGCTCATGGCCGTGCTCATTTCCGAATCGGGGTGTCTCAAGAGTCGATTAGAACAAATAAGGAACAAACAATCAAGCCAGATAGGAAAATTTAAGCGAGCCCCCCTCTCTAGCCGGGTTAGAAGGCGCCATGATCACGGCCTTGATCCTGACCGAAGACGGCATCGAGCCGCTTGCGGCGACGCTCGCCGCCCTCGTCCCGGCGGTCGCGGCCGGGCTCGTCGCCGACGCCGTGGTGCTCGACCTTGACGCCGCAGGCGAGATCGCAGCCGTCGCCGAGGGCGTCGGGGCGGCGCATGTCCGGATCGCCGAGCGTCGGTTGGCCTTTGCCGCAGGCGCCGCAGTCGCGCGCCGCGACTGGCTGTTCTGCCTTGAGGCCGGCGACGTGCCGCAGGAGGGGTGGATTGGCGCCGTCGAGGCGTACCTGGCCGGCGCTTCCGGGCCCGGCCTCGGGCGCGCCCGCCGCGGCGGCGGGCTTGCGGCCCGGGCGGCCCTCCTGTGGGAGCGGCTTGCCGGCGCGCGCCAAGTCCGCGCCGGCGATCTCGTCCATCGCGCGCTCGTTCTCGGCCCGAGGCTGCCGCGGAGCCTCCGGCCGGTCCGCCTCGACGCCCGCATCGCCGCCCCGCGCCGGCCAAATCGCAAGCAATAACATATGCTTACGCCGATCGTGCGGTTTCTTGACACCCTCCCCCCTCGAAACTATGGTGCGCCCGGCTTCGGGGGGTTGCCGGGACCGTTTCGGCTTTCTTCGCGCGCGGGTTTTCGCCATGAGCGGTGACGACGGGCGGGGGAGCGGACGCGGTGCCGATCGACATCCCGACGGCGATCTCTCCGAGAGGCTCAAGCGCCTCGAGACGCAGCTCGACCGCAAGCGCGACCCCGCGCCCGGCGGAGGGCCGCGTCCCGAAGCGTCGACTTCCGATCCCTCCGCGATCGGCCGCGCGTTCCGCATGTCGTCGGAGTTCGTGGCCGGCGTCATCGCCGGGGGTGGCCTCGGCTGGCTTCTCGACCGCCTCCTGGGGACGTCTCCTTGGGGGCTGATCGTGTTCCTGCTGCTCGGCTTCGCGGCGGGCACCTTCAACGTGGTGCGGGCCGCCGGCGCGACGACCACGCCGGGCGGAACCGGATCGAAGCCGCCGAATTCGTAGTGTCGCGCCGGCCATCGGACGAGGCCGCCCGGCCCGTGTGAACTCAAAGGAAGGGACCGAACCGGCGATGGCCGATCCGATCCACCAGTTCGAGCTGAAGCCGATCCTCCGCCTCGGCCATATCGGCAACACCGAGATCGTGTTCACGAACGCGTCGCTGTTCATGTTCGGCGCGCTCGGCGTCATCGCGCTCCTGACGCTCGCCGCGACCCGCGGCCGCGCGCTCGTGCCCGGGCGGATGCAGTCGCTCGCCGAGATGTCCTATGAGTTCGTCGCCGCGACGGTGCGAAGTTCCGCCGGCCAGGAGGGCATGCGCTTCTTCCCGTTCGTGTTCTCGCTGTTCATGTTCATCCTCGTCCTCAACCTGTTCGGGATCATCCCGGGCGGCTTCACGGTGACGAGCCACATCATCATCACCTTCGCGCTCGCCGCCCTCGTGATCGGCACCGTCCTCGTCTACGGCTTCGCCAAGCACGGCCTGCGCTTCCTGCGGCTGTTCGTGCCCTCCGGCGTGCCGGTCTACATCCTGCCGCTGGTCACGATGATCGAGGTGATCTCGTTCCTCTCGCGGCCGATCAGCCTGTCGGTGCGCCTGTTCGCCAACATGCTCGCCGGCCACATCACGCTCAAGGTCTTCGCCGGCTTCGTCGCCTCGCTCGGGGCGCTCGGCGCCGCCGGCTGGCTCGGCGCCGTGCTGCCGCTCGGCATGACCGTGGCGCTGACCGCGCTCGAGCTTCTCGTCGCGGTGCTCCAGGCCTACGTCTTCACCATCCTGACCTGCATCTACCTCAACGACGCCCTTCATCCCGGCCACTGACGCGCTCGCGCCGGACGTCTTCACCTTCAACCCGTCAAGGAGCTCTCGACATGGATCCCACCGCTGCGAAGTTCATCGGCGCCGGTCTCGCCTGCCTCGGAATGGGCGGCGCCGGCATCGGCGTCGGCCTCATCTTCGCGAACTACCTCTCGGGCGCGCTGCGCAACCCGTCGGCGGCCGACGGCCAGTTCGCGCGGCTGATCTTCGGCTTCGCGGTGACCGAGGCGCTCGGCATCTTCTCGCTGCTCGTCGCGCTGCTCCTCCTCTTCGTGGTCTAGCCAGGGACGGAGGTCGAGCCTTGGCCCAGCCCACCCACGCGACGACCGGTGCTGCGCCCGAGGCGCATGCCAAGGGCGCCTTCCCGCCGTTCGCGAGCGAGACTTTCGCGTCGCAGCTCCTGTGGTTCGCGATCGCCTTCGGCCTGCTCTACTGGCTGATGGCCAAGGTGGCGCTGCCGCGGATCGGCGCCATCCTCGAGGACCGCACCAACCGCATCGCCGACGACCTCGCCGAGGCCGAGCGCCTGCGGGCCGAGTCGGAGGCCGCGGGCGCGGCTTATGAGAAGTCGCTCGCCGAGGCGCGCGCCAAGTCGAAGGCGATCGCGCAGGAGACGCGCGACGCGCTCGCCGCCGAGGCCGACGTCAAGCGAAAGGCGCTCGAGGCCGAGCTCAACACCATGATCGCCGCGTCCGAAGGGACGATCTCGAGCCGCACCGCCGCGGCCATGACGAGCGTGCGCGGCATCGCCGCCGAGGCCGCGACGGCGATCGTCGCCCGGCTCACCGGCGAGGCGCCGCAGCGCGCCGCGGTCGAGGCGGCGCTCGACCGCAGCATGGTGCGATAAGGACCGGGGCGATGTTCTTCGAAGCCGAAACCTGGGTCGCCGTCGCCTTCTTCATCTTCGCCGCGATCCTGTGGAAGGTCGGCGGCTTGCGCGCCATGACGGAGGCTCTCGACCAGCGCGGCAAGCGCATCCGCGCCGAGCTCGACGAGGCGAAGCGCCTGCGCGAGGAAGCCGCAAAGGTGCTCGCCGACTATCAGACGCGCCGCGGCGAGGCCGAGCGCGAGGCGCAGGACATCCTCGCCGCCGCCCAGGACGAGGCGCGGCGCACCGCCGACGAGGCGCACCGCCGCATGCAGGACTTCATCGAGCGCCGCACCCGCGCCGCCGAGGCGAAGATCGCCCAGGCCGAGACGCAGGCGACGGCGCAGGTCCGGGCCGCAGCCGCCGACGCGGCGATCGCCGTCTCGGAGACGCTTTTGCGCGAGAAGCTCGCCGGCGACGCCGCCCAGGACCTCGTCGCCAAGAGCCTCGCCGACGTGCGCCGCAAGCTGAACGCGTAATCGAGCCGCGCGCGAGTTTAAGCCTCGCTGTCATCGCTGGCCGGAGGCGGCCTTGGCCGGGCGGTGTGGGTTCGGATCGAAGCCCAGCACGCTTGATAGCCGGGCAAACCTTATCTCGACGTAACCCACCGAGGTTCTGTCAGATCTTACAGGCTGACATTGGAACGGCCCGAGCACCTTCATACCTTAGGATGTACTTGCAGCTCGGCAGCCGCGCGACATTGTGAGCGTAGTCGCAACCTCTGAGATTGACGATCCGTCGAGGGTGGATGAGTTGAGGCCATAGCCGGCATGAGGCTTTGAAAGCCCATATGGATCACACCCCCTCGGTGACGCTGTCAGATTTGAAAGCGAGGCATTTGTCGCTGATCTCGCGTCCGCAGGAGATCGCCGACCTGATCCGGCAAGCCGCGAGGCGCAGATGAGTGCGGCCTGCTTTCGCCCGATCCAGCCACCGGGTCGGCGCGCTCACCTCTTTTCGCTCGCGACGGCGCTGCCACCGCATCTTCTCTGGCAGGCGGACGTGGCGCGGCGGGTGCATCAGGTGTTTGAGCCCCATTTCAGGGAGTTCGAGCGCCTCTCCAGCGTCTTCGAGAGCGTCGGCATCCTGAAGCGGCACGGCGTGCGCCCGCTCGAGTGGTACCTCGAGCCGCGCGGATGGCCCGAGCGCACCGAGGCCTATCTCGACGGTGCGGCGTC
>JAJKJG010000181.1 GCA_021154065.1 Methylobacterium sp. | reverse complement strand
TCGCCTGCCGATTCGGCGGCGCTTCCGGACGCGGCAGGCCCGCCGACCGCTGCGGTGGCACCGGAACCGGCCTCGGTTCGGATTCATCGTGCATCGGCGGCGCGGGCTCGACCGGATCCGGTGGCGGCGGTGGGGTGGCGACCTCGGCGGTCTCGAGCGCAGGCGGAGGCTCCGCCGCGATCGCCGGTGCGTCCACCTCCGGCGGCGGCGGCAGATCGAGCGCCGCGACCGCGGCCGGCGCGCTCTCCGGGCGGATATCCGGATCGGCGACCTCCGGCGGCACCGGCAGGTGCAGCTCCGGAACGACATCGGCGGTGACCGGTTCGGCTGGTGCCGCGGCCGGTTCGGCCGGCGTGGCGGCTGGCTCGCCCGCCGCCGGTAGCGCCACCACTTCGACGGGGATTTCGATGAACTCAGGCGTTTCGATCGGCGCCCCGATCGGCGACGCCAGCAGCAGGCCGGCGACGAGCGCCACATGGGCAAGCGCCGACATGACGGGGGCCGCGACCCGCTCGGAGACGCCGCGCGACGCCGGGCGCGGCCAGCGCTCGCCGTCGACCAGGGGCGGCCCATAGGACGCCGCCGCCGCCTCCCGTTGCGCCGGCGTCCGAGGCGCCTCACCGGCGGCCGGGTCCTCGACGAGGGTGGCGTCAGAAGACGTAGCGAGCTCCCCCGAAAACACGACGCCCCTGGTCCGGATAGAAGATGGTCGCGGGGACCGTGCCCGCAAGGGAGATCCGTGCTCAGCTCCCTGAGAGGGGCGTCTGGGCCACACGCCCGCCGCCCGGGTTCCGCCCGAGTCGGCTGGGAGGGGCGTTCGCCGAGGATCAGCGCACGGCGAAGGGCGAATTGTAGGGCCGCCCGAACGGCACGCCGCCAGTCACCGTCTGCACCGGCCGGAGATGCGCCTGGCCGGTGCGGGTGTTGTTGCGCGTGTCGACGAAACTGACCGGCCCCTGGACGAGCTCCATGATCGAGACGTCGGCGGGCGCCCCGACCTGGAGCGTGCCGAGCTTCGGCTGCCGGTCGATGATCTTCGCGGGCGCCGACGTCGCCATCGCGACCACCTGCTCGAGCGTGAAGCCGAGGCCCATGAACTTGCTCATCACCCAGGTCAGATACGGCATGCCCGGCGTGTTGCCGGAGAAGACGTGGATGTCGGACGAGATCGTGTCGGGCGGGCAGCCCTGCTGCATCGCCGCCTCGCAGACGGTGTAGTCGAAGCTGCCGCCGCCGTGGCCGACGTCGAAGACGACGCCGCGCTGCTTTGCGGCGAGCGCCGCCGGCAGGAGTCGCCCGTCCTGCACGATGTTCGTGAACTGGCCGGCGATGTTCGGCGCCCCGGAATAGGCGTGGGTCAGGACGTCGCCCGGCCGCAGCAGGTCGAGGATCTGCGACATCAGCTCGCGCGTCTCGACGCCGCCGATGTGGCACATGATCCTGGCGCCGGTGCCGGCCTTCTCGCAGGCCATGATGGCGCGCTTGAGCGGCTCGGTGCCGTGCTTCGCGATGACGTTCTCGGACATCCGGACCTTCACGCCGATCGCCATGTCGGCGTTCTCGGCGACGGCCTTGGCGCAGGCATCCACCTGGGCGAAGTCGATGTTGTAGAGCTCGGCGACCGGGAACGGCGTCAGGCCGGTGTTGGCGATGTGCACGAAGGCGTAGAGGCGGGTGCGGGTCTGCGCCGCGATGTGGCGCCGGAAGGCGGCGAAGTTGTTGGCGCCGGCGTCGCCGGCCGAGACGCAGGTCGTGGTGCATTGATGCGCGACGAGCTCGTCGGCCGGGATGCCGATCGCCGAGCCGTAGGGGAAGCCGTGCGAGTGCAGGTCGACGAGCCCCGGGGTGACGAGCTTGCCGGCGGCGTCGAGGACGCGCAGCGCCCGCTCGGCCGGGATCGCCGCCTCGAGCGCCTCGATGCGGCCGTAGCGGATGCCGATGTCGCGCGCGCCGCGCAGCGACTGGCTCGGATCGAGCACGTCGCCGCCCTTGATGACGAGGTCGAACTTGTCGCTCGGCCCCATCGCGCCTTGGGCTCGGACGAGGCCGCCCGCGGCGGCGGCGAGCCCGAAGGATGCCGTTCCGGCGAGGAAGTCGCGACGTGATGTGCCGGCCATGGCGTGCCTCCCGAGCTTGGCTTTGGCGCATCGTGCGTCCGCTGCCGCCGCGCGGTCAATGCCCGGCTTGTGCGCCTGAGGCGCCTGTGATCCGATCCGCCCGGAATTCGAAAGGACCGCGACCTTGAACCTTCACAAGATGCTGCTCGAGCGGCAGGCGCAGGGGCGGCCGGTGACCGTCGGCGTCGTCGGCGCCGGCAAGTTCGGCACGATGTTCCTCGCCCAGGCGCGCACCACCGCCGGCATGCACGTCGTCGCCGTCGCCGACCTCAACGTCGCGCGCGCCCGCTCGCAGCTGAAGTCGGCGTCGTGGCCGGAGGGGCAGTACGGCGCGGCCTCGCTCGACGACGCCGCGCGATCGGGCAAGACCTTCCTGACCGACGACGCCGAGGCGATGATCGCCGATCCGCGGATCGAGGTCATCGTCGAGGCGACCGGCGATCCGAAGACCGGCATCCGCCTCTGCACGCGGGCGATCGACAACGGCAAGCACATCATCATGGTCAATGTCGAGGCCGACGCGCTCGCCGGGCCGCTGCTGGCGCGCCGCGCCAAGGAAGCCGGCGTCGTCTACTCGCTCGCCTGGGGCGACCAGCCGGCGCTCGTCTGCGAGCATGTCGACTGGGCCCGCGCCTGCGGCTTCACCATCGTCGCCGCCGGCAAGGGCACGCGCTACCACCCGACCTACCACCAATCGACGCCGGACACGGTGTGGGACATCCTCGACCGCTACATGAAGTTCCGCGACGAGGACCGCGCCTCGATCAACCCGAAGATGTTCAACTCCTTCGTCGACGGCACGAAGTCCGGCATCGAGATGACGGCGATCTGCAACGCCACCGGCTTGCAGGCGCAGAGCGAGGGCCTGTCCTTCCCGCCGGCGAGCCGCTTCGAGATCGCCGAGATCTGCAAGCCGAAAGCTGAGGGCGGCGTGCTCGAGAAGACCGGCGTCACCGAGGTGACGTCGTCGCTCTACCGCGACGGCTCGGACGTGCCGCACAACCTCGTCATGGGAACCTACGTCGTCTTCGAGGCGGCGGAGGACAACGACTACTCGCGGCGCTGCTTTGCCGAATACTCGATGCTGCCCGACAAGAGCGGCCGCTACGCCGCGCTGTACCGCCCGATCCACATGATCGGCCTCGAGCTCGGGCTCTCCGTCGCCTCGGCGGCGCTGCGCAAGGAGGCGACCGGCGCAGCCGTCTGCTTCAACTCGGACGTCGTCGCGACGGCAAAGCGCGCGCTCAAGGCCGGCGAGATGCTCGATGGCGAAGGCGGCTTCTGCGTCTGGGGCAAGCAGACCCCGGCCGATGTCTCGCTCGACGAGGGTCACCTGCCGCTCGGCCTCGCCCACGGCGTCAAGCTGAAAGCCGATATCGCCGAGGGCCAGCGCCTGCGCTGGCGCGACGTCGAGATCGACGACGGCGACCTCGCGGTACGCACCCGCCGCGAGATGGAGGCGGCGTTCGCCCGGCCGAACGCGTCGTAACTCCGCTCAGGGGCGCATCAGCCCGGCGGCGCGGAGCGCCTTCGCGATGACGGCCTGCACGTCGATGGCAAGACGCGGGCGAGCGTCCGCCTCCTCCGCGTCGGGCTTCGGCTCGGGCTCGCCCGGCAGGAGGATGTCCTCGCGCGACGGGGTGAACGCGCCGGCCGGCTCGGCCGGTGCGGCGGCGACGTGGTGCTCGGCCTTGTCCCGCGAGGCAGCGCCGGCGCCGGCGAGGCCGAAGAACTGCGCGATGTGGTGGCTCGAGGAGACGCCGACCTCGAGCAGGAACGGTCCGGCGTTGCCGCAGCACCCGTCACCCGGTCCGGTCGCGAGCGGCGTGCCGTGCGCCATGCCGGGGATCGTCACCGCCTCGATGACCTCGCGCCCGTCGCGGTCGCGCCATACGGCGCGCTCGAAGCCGCGCCCGGTCGTGCGCTCGTTCGGCGTCGCTGGGAGGCCGTGCACGTCGGTCCATTGCTTGATGATCTCGTCGCGGTTCATCGGTATGACGGTCGCGTCGGCGCTGCCGTGCCAGATCGAGATCTTCGGCCAGGGGCCGCGATGCGGGGACGCCGCCCGGACGAGGTCGCCCCATCGGCGCGCCGGCGCGCTGCGGCCCTTGAACATGCTCTCGAACGCCTGCTTCACGTTCGAGGCCGTGCCGTAGGGCAGCCCGGCGATGATGGCGCCGCCCGCGAACACCTCGGGGTAGGTCGCAAGCATCGCCGACGCCATCGCGCCGCCGGCCGAGAGTCCGGTGATGAAGATGCGCCGGTGATCGACGCCGTGGGCCGCCACCATCCGCGCGATCATCTGGCGGATCGAGGCCGCCTCGCCGCCGTCGCGCCGCACATCGGCGGGCTCGAACCAGCTGAAGCAGCGCTGCGGATTGTTGTCGGGCTTCTGCTCGGGGAACAGCAGCGCTAAGCCGTGCCGGTCGGCGAGCTCCGTCCAGCCCGCGCCATGGTCGTAGCCGGCGGCGGTCTGCGTGCAGCCGTGCAGCACGACGAGGAGGGCCGGCCTTTCGGTAAGCGTCGCCGGGACGTATTCGAGCATGCGCAGGTTGCCGGGATTGGCGCCGAAGGCCGCGACCTCCCGCAGCCTGGTCGTCTCCGCCGCGGCTTGCGGCTTGGCACGGCCGAGCGCCGAATCGAAAGCGCGCCGATAGCGCGAAAGGTCGGCGATCGTGCGTCCGAGTCTTGCCATGATGGACCCCCGTTGGTTTTTTTCGTCTGGGTCCAAACCGGCCAGACCGAGAATGGTTGCTGCGCTGCACAAGTTTTTGTTCGCATATGCAACATAAAGCTGATTCGGGGATCGCAACGCGGTTCGGGCGCATTCGCCGCAGGCGGCACTCGGGACTAACTTTTTTGGTGCACGCCTGTCGGCGCATTGATATAGAGCGCGACCTCCCGGAGGCGGGCGCGCGGCGCCCTTAAGCGGGCGTGGCGGAATTGGTAGACGCGCTGGATTTAGGTTCCAGTGGCGAAAGTCGTGGGGGTTCGAGTCCCTCCGCCCGCACCAATCCCGCCGGCGGGTTGGTTTTCCGGTCGGCTCCGCTTAGGTCTCGGACGCGACTTCGATGGTCGCTGGCCGGGACGTGGGCTCCGGCGAAAAAGAGCAAAGGCGGATCAGACGATGCAGGTCACCGAAACACTGTCCCAGGGGCTCAAGCGCGAGTTCCAGGTCGTGCTGCCGGCAGCCGAGCTCGAGGAGCGGCTCACGAGCGAGCTCGCGACCTTGAAGGACAAGGTGCGCCTCAACGGCTTCAGGCCCGGCAAGGTGCCGGTCGCGCATCTGCGCAAGGTCTACGGCAAGTCGGTGATGGCGGACGTGGTTCAGAACGCCGTCAACGAGGCGAACCGCAAGATCGTCGACGAGAACGGCCTCAGGCTTGCGCTCGAGCCGCAGGTCCGCTTCCCCGAGAACAAGGACGAGGTCGAGCAGGCGCTCGCCGCGAAAGCCGACCTCGCCTTCAAGATCGCGCTCGAGGTGCTGCCGAGCTTCGAGCTCGCCGACCTCTCCGATGTCAGCGTCAGGCGGCCGGTCGCTGAAGTCGCGGACGCCGACCTGCAGGAGGCGCTCGAGCGCATGGCGGCGCAGAACCGGCCGTTCGCGGCAAAGCCCGCCGAGGCCGGGGCGGAGACCGGCGATCGGATTATCGTCGACTTCACCGGCCGCATCGAGGGCGAGGAGTTCCAGGGCGGCACCGCTCAGGACATCCGGGTCGAACTCGGGTCGAACTCCTTCATCCCGGGTTTCGAGGAGCAGCTCCTCGGCGCCAAGGCCGGCGAGAGCCGGCAGGTGAAGGTCGCCTTCCCGCCGAACTACGGCGCCGCGCACCTCGCCGGCAAGGACGCCGAGTTCGACGTCGCCGTGAAGGAGGTCCAGGCGCCGGGCGAGGTCAAGATCGACGACGAGCTCGCCAAGGGCTTCGGCATGGAGTCGCTCGACAAGCTCAAGGACGCAGCTCGCGCCGCGATCAAGCGCGACTACGACACCCATTCGCGGCGCAAGCTCAAGAAGGAGCTCCTCGACGCGCTCGACGCGAAATACACCTTCGAGCTGCCGCAGACGCTCGTCGAGCAGGAGTTCGCGGCGGTGTGGTCGCAGGTCGAGGCGGATCTCAAGAACGCCAACAAGACCTTCGCCGACGAGAACACGACCGAGGACGAGGCGCGCACCGAGTACCGCCGCATCGCCGAGCGCCGGGTGCGGCTCGGGCTCGTCCTTGCGCAGGCCGGCGACAAGGCCGATATCAAGGTCACCGACGACGAGGTGAATCAGGCCCTCGTCGAGCGGGTCCGCCAATACCCGGGCCAGGAACGCCAAGTCTGGGACTACTACAAAAAGAATCCGCAGGCGCTCGCCGAAATCCGGGCGCCGCTCTTCGAGGAGAAGGTCGTCGATCACGTGCTTGCGCAGGTGAAGGTGGTCGACGAGCCGGTCTCCAAGGAGAAGCTCTTCAGCGACGACGAGGACGAGGCGAAGACGCCCGATGCCGCGCCGGCGCCGAAATCATCCAAGAAGGGGTAGCGCCCGCCGCGTAGGCGGTACGCCCGGGCCCCAGGAGCCGACAGGACGATGAGAGATCCGATCGAGGTCTACAACAACACCCTCGTGCCGATGGTGGTCGAGCAGTCGAACCGCGGCGAGCGGGCGTTCGACATCTATTCGCGGCTCCTGCGCGAGCGCATCATCTTCCTCACCGGGCCGGTCGAGGACTACTCGGCCTCGCTCATCGTCGCGCAGCTGCTCTTCCTCGAGGCCGAGAACCCGAAGAAGGAGGTCTCGTTCTACATCAACTCGCCGGGCGGGGTCGTGACCTCGGGGCTGTCGGTCTACGACACCATGCAGTTCATCCGCTGCCCGGTGGCGACGCTTTGCGTCGGGCAGGCGGCCTCGATGGGCTCGCTCCTGCTCTCGGCAGGCGAGAAGGGGCACCGCTTCGCGCTCTCGAACGCCCGCATCATGGTCCACCAGCCCTCCGGCGGCTTCCAAGGCCAGGCGACCGACATCCTGATCCACGCCCGCGAGATCGAGGCGCTCAAGAGGCGCCTCAACGAGATCTATGTGAAGCATACCGGCCGGGATCTCGCCGCGGTCGAGCTCGCGCTCGAGCGCGACAACTTCATGACCGCCGAAGCCGCGAAGGAGTTCGGCATCGTCGATGAGGTGCTGCTCAAGCGGCCGGAGCCCGGGCAATAAGCCGGCCGCCCGCCGCCGGCGCCTTGAATTTGGCATACAAACTGCGTCTTTTGCGCATCAGGGGTGCTATTGATCCCCGCGTGAGCGCGTGTTTGCATCGGGATTCCGGGCCCTTGAGGTCTCGTGCGTTCCCGGGGTTTTGGCGCCGGCTACCCTTTCTTAGGCCGGCGCCCGTAGCTTGGAGTATGAGCGAGTCGGCGAACCGCAGGGTTGGTCCTCGCGTTGGAGACAGACAATGAGCAAGGCAGGCGGCAACGACTCGAAGAGCACGCTGTACTGCTCGTTCTGCGGCAAGAGCCAGCACGAGGTCCGCAAGCTCATCGCCGGCCCGACGGTGTTCATCTGCGATGAATGCGTCGAGCTGTGCATGGACATCATCCGCGAGGAGTCGAAATCCTCGCTCGTGAAGTCCCGTGACGGGGTGCCGACGCCGAAGGAGATCCGCCGCGTCCTCGACGACTACGTCATCGGCCAGGACCATGCCAAGAAGGTGCTCGCGGTCGCGGTTCACAACCATTACAAGCGCCTCGCGCATGCGACGAAGCACAACGACGTCGAGCTCGCGAAGTCGAACATCCTGCTGATCGGACCGACCGGCTCCGGCAAGACGCTCTTGGCGCAGACGCTCGCCCGGATCCTCGACGTGCCGTTCACGATGGCCGACGCGACGACGCTGACCGAGGCCGGCTACGTCGGCGAGGACGTCGAGAACATCATCCTCAAGCTGCTCCAGGCCTCCGACTACAATGTCGAGCGGGCGCAGCGCGGCATCGTCTACATCGACGAGATCGAGAAGATCTCGAGGAAGTCCGACAACCCGTCGATCACCCGC
>JAJKJG010000180.1 GCA_021154065.1 Methylobacterium sp. | reverse complement strand
CGCGTCGTGCAGGCGGGGGAACCGAGCCGGATGCCGGAGGTCACCATCGGCTTCTCGGGATCGAACGGCACGCCGTTCTTGTTGCAGGTGATGTGGGCGCGGGACAGCGCCGCCTCCGCCGCCTTGCCGGTGAGCTTCTTCGGGCGCAGGTCGACGAGCAGCAGGTGGTTGTCGGTGCCGCCGGCAACGATGTCGAGGCCTCCGGACGCGACCGTGTCGGCGAGCACCTTGGCGTTCTCGACGACGGCGCGGGCGTAGAGCTTGAAATCCGGCCGCAGCGCCTCCTGGAAGGCGACCGCCTTCGCGGCGATGACGTGCATCAGCGGCCCGCCCTGGAGGCCCGGGAAGATCGCCGAGTTGATCTTCTTCGCGAGCTCCTCGTCGTTCGTCAGGATCATGCCGCCGCGCGGTCCGCGCAGGGTCTTGTGCGTCGTCGTCGTCACGACGTGCGCATGCGGGAACGGAGACGGATGGGCGCCGCCGGCGACGAGCCCGGCGAAATGCGCGATGTCGACCATGAAGAAGGCCCCGACCGCATCGCAGATCTGGCGGAAGCGGGCGAAGTCCCAGAAGCGCGAATAGGCCGAGCCGCCGGCGACGATCACCTTCGGCTTGTGCTCGCGGGCAAGCCGCTCGAGCCCATCCATGTCGATGCGCTGGTCGTCGCGCCGGACGTTGTAGCTCACGACGTTGAACCATTTGCCCGACATGTTCACCGGCGAGCCATGGGTCAGGTGCCCGCCGGAGGCGAGATCGAGCCCCATGAAGGTGTCGCCCGGGCGCATCAGGGCCATGAAGACGGCCTGATTCGCCTGTGAGCCGGAGTTCGCCTGAACGTTGGCGAAGCGGCAGTCGAACAGGCGGCAGGCACGCTCGATCGCGAGCTTCTCGGCGATGTCGACGAACTGGCAGCCGCCGTAGTAGCGCCGGCCTGGATAGCCCTCGGCGTATTTATTCGTCATGATCGAGCCTTGCGCCTCGAGCACGGCGCGCGAGACGATGTTCTCGGAGGCGATGAGCTCGATCTCCTGGCGCTGACGACCGAGCTCGAGCTCGATCGCGCGGGCGATCTCCGGATCGGCGCCAGCAAGGTCCGCCGAGAAGAAGCTGTCGGAGAATGGCCGCTTCGCCGCCTGGGTCGCGCTCATGCCCGCCTCGATCGTGATCTGGGTCTCGGGAGCCCCGCCGAACGACGGCCGGGCGACGTCCGTCCGATAACTCGGCCGCGAACGGGCGCGGTCTAGCATGCGTCGCGGCACGGCGCCAACTCGGCAAGGCGCCGGAAGCGCATGCCGCTGGCGGGTAAACCCCGTCGCGTTCGCTTCAAATCCACATCAATTTCGACACGGCTTTGCCGACAAACAGCAAAGCAACGCGGCGTCAAATCCACGTATTCGCAAAAATCCCGGCTTCACACCTTCATCGATACTGTGCCACCCGATGCAACAGCTCAGGCGAGTTCCGAGCCATGGCCAAGCGTTATCTCTCGGGTTTCTCCCATGACGAAGGCGGCAACACCGCAATGGTGTTCGCGCTCAGCCTCGTTCCGGTGATCTTCGCCGCCGGCTCGGCGCTCGACTACTCCCGCGCCGGGGACCTTCGCACCAAGCTGCAGGTCGCGACCGACGGTACGCTCCTCAGCCTCTGCCAGGCGAAGACGTCGCTGTCGAAGGACCAGTTGCAAGACATGGCGTTGAAGTCGGTGCGGGCCTATCTGCCGAACGGCGGCGTCACCCTCGACCCGCTTGTCGTCTCGACGAGCCCGCGCGTCGTCACGATGACCTCGCACGCGACCTACGAGACGACCTTCGCCCGGGTGTCCGGCTTCAACAGCATGGCGCTCAGCGCCACCGGCACCTGCTCGGCCGAGGAGCGCTTCTTCGAGATCGCGCTCGCCCTCGACACCACCGGCTCGATGGCGAACTCGTCAGGCACGGTGTCGAAGATCGACGCCTTGAAGAAGGCGGCGGCGGACTTCGTCGACTTCGTCGCGACGAGCGGCACGCTCGCCGGCCACACCAAGGTGGCGCTGGTGCCGTTCTCGGCCGCGGTCGCGGTCGACCCAACGACCTACCGCACCGCGACCTGGATCGACCAGGCCGGCAAGTCGAGCCTGCATTGGAACAACCTCGACCCGGCCGGAACCGGCTACAAGAACCGCCTCGACTTCTTCACCAAGCTGCGCAGCTCCTATCTTGGCTGGGACTGGGCCGGCTGCTTCGAATCGCTTCCCTATCCGGCGAACACGCAGGATGGAAAGCCCGATCCGAACGTTCCCGACAGCCTCTATGTGCCGATGTTCGCCCCCGACGAGGCCGGCAGCGGCGGCTCGCCGAGCCATACCGAGACGAGTTCGGGCAGGACCCAGTACACCTCGAACAGCTACATCAGCGACAAGAACGGGATCGCCGGCTGCAATACCGACCCGCCGGACGACAAGACCCGCATGATGCGCGGCTGCAAGTACCTCAGCCCGCAGAGCGTCACGACCTCGAGCGGGCGCGGCCCGAACTTCATGTGCCGCTCGCGGCCCCTGACCCGGCTCACCACCAGCACGGCGACGCTCAAGAACGAGATCGCGGCGCTCGATGCCAACGGCAACACCAACATCCACGAGGGGCTGCTCTGGGGCTGGCGGACGCTGTCGCCGAACAGCGTCTTCGCCGACGGCGCGCCCTACACCCAGAAGAACACCACCAAGGTGCTGGTGCTCATGACCGACGGCATGAACACCTGGGGCTCGCAGTCGAATACGGTTCTGAAGTCGAACTACTCGGCCCACGGCTACTGGAAGAACGCCGACGCCACGACGCCGAACGTGCGCTTCCCGGCAGCGAACGCGAACATCGCAAACGACGCCCAGGCCCGCGCCGCGATGGACGCGCTCGTGCGCGAGACCTGCAGCAACGCCCGTTCCAAGGTCATGGTCTACACGATCGGGTTCAGCGTCGCGACCGATCCGATCGACCAGCAGGGCCTGAACCTCCTCGCCGACTGCGCCGGCTCGGCCGAGCGCACCTTCGTGGCGAACGACGCCAAGGGCCTGATCGACGCCTTCCAGACGATCGCGAAGAGCATCGGCACCCTGCGCCTGACGCAGTAGGGAATCCGCATCCAACACGAAAAGGGCCCGCCGGCGAGGCGGGCCTTTTTCGCATCTGCGCCGGGCGAGGCTGCATCCGATCAGTGGCCGTCCTCGGACCAATGCGGCGGGTCGCTGACAAGCTTGACGACGCCGAAGCTTCTCCCGACCCTGTGCAGGCTCGTGTTGCCGCCGGAGCGCGGACTCGTGGCGATCGTCACTTCCTGTCCGTTGCCATCCCTGAGAGTGAGATTTCCGCTCCAGGAGATCGTCATGTCGATCGCCCGACGTTCCGTGTGACGGCTGCGCAGGGCGGCGCCGACGCTCATCCCGTAGGCCTGCACCATGTCCTCCGCCGCCCGTCGCGAGGCCGGCAGGTCGACCCCTCCGGCGCCGTTGCGGTGGACCCAGTCGATATCCACCCCGTCCATGGCCGGCACGCTCATGGGATCCAGGTTCTCGCGCGCGATCTTGAACGCGAAATGCATGAGATAGGCCCTTTCCGGGGGGCGGAAGGTGGCGCTGATTCTGACCGCCGCTCCGCCGTCGCTCATCGCGCGGATGAACTTCTCGACGCCCTCGCGGAACCCGTGCGCGAGGTCGGCGGTCGAGCGACTCCCCGGGAACCTCGTGACCCAATCGCGTCCGCTCGGCTCTCGCGCCGCCTCCGCGCGCATTGCCAAGGCCTCGATCGCCGGAGCGTCGGGATCGTCTTCATGGAAGTCGGGCTCTGGAGCCCGGTCCGCCGCGGGATGTCCCGAGATTTCGAGCTCCGCCGAGACGCCGGGATTGCCAAGCTGGCCCGACGTCATGCTGACCCGCACCGATCGGATGCCGCCCGGAAACATCGCCCGGGATGCGGCGTCTGGGAAAACGGCGCTCGTCAGCTCCCTCACCAGCGCCCGGGCCATCTCGCCGAGATCGGGCGGAGCGCCCCCGGCGGCCAGCGATTGCGGAGCGTCCACAAACGGCTCGATGTCCCCGATCAGCGCCAGCGCCGCCTCGATCTTGGTGCGGTAGTTCGGGTCCCCGCCGCCATTGTAGGCGACCGCGCCGTTGACGAGGCGCTGGCGAGAGACATCGCCGCACTGGAACGTCCGCGCCGATGCGGTGAGGTTGGTGCGATGGATCAGGTACGAGATCGCCCAGTAGAAGCTTTGCATGGGCGTGAAGTCGGCACCGCGATGGCCCTTCAACCTGTCCGCCAATGCGGAGATTTCCGCCGCAGCCGGAAACGCGGTGTCCGACTCGGCCGCTGGGGGGAGCTTGCTCGCCTTCAGGTTCGGCAAGCCCGGACCGCGGACGAAGATATCCTCCTGCGGCGTCAGCCCGTTCAGCTCCCGCCAATAGACGTCGTTCGGGTTGCCGCATTGCATCGGGTCGCGCTTGGGCTGGTTCGCGCCCACGGTGCCGTGCTTGCTTTCGACCCAGGACACCGCCCGGATGATCTTGCCGAATGCCTGCGTCGCCGCGTCATCAAGGAGGGCGGCGTTCTGAGGACCCATCCGCAGGCCGAGGAAATGGTTCCAGAAATCGAAGGCCGCGACCGCCTTCGCGGCGTGCGCCGCCCACAGCGCGGCTTCATCCGGCGCCGATAATGCCCGTTTGGCCATGGCCGCGTCCCCTCCTCGAGCGAGCCGAATTGTTGCGCTTGCGCAAGGCGAGGACAAGCGCCGATCGCGTCACGCGGACGCCTTCGGCCGCGGCTCGGCTGCGTCGCGCGGCTCGCACAAAAAAGCCCGCCGAGCGGCGGGCTTTTTCTGTGGCGTCCGGGCCGAAGCGTCAGTTGACCTGCTCTTCCGGCTCCTTGTCGACCGCCCGCGCGACCGGGATCGCGCCGAGGCCATCGCGGTTGTAGATGTCATCGCGGAACTGCACCACGCCTTCCGGCGTCGCCCAGGCGGTGATGTAGGTCCAGTAGACGTTGACGGGTTGCGCGAGCCGCGCGTCGATGCGCTGGCCGCCCTCGATCGTCTGGTCGATCTGATCGCGGCTCCAGCCCGGCGTGTCCCTGAGCAGGAAGGTGATGTAGTCGCGCACGTTCTGCACCCGTACGCAGCCCGACGAGACGAAGCGGAAATCGTCGCCGAAGATGCCCTTCGAGGGCGTGTCGTGCATGTAGACGCCGTGCGGGTTCGGGATGTTGATACGCACGAAGCCCATCGAGTTGAGGTCGGCGCCGGGGTCCTGCCGGAACATGTAGCGCGTCGCCTCGTCCGAGTTCCAGTTGACCCGCTGCGGCGCGATCTCCTCGCCCTTCGGCGAGTAGATGCGGATCTTGTTCTCGGTGAGGTAGTTCGGCTCCTTCTGCATCTTCGGGATCAGATCCTTCTTGATGATCGAAGCCGGGACGGTCCAGAACGGGTTGAAGTTCACCTCGGTGATCTTGGCGTTCATGATCGGCGACTGCCGGTCGATCTTGCCGACGCCGGCGGCGTGGCGGCTCGCGACCCGCCCCTCCTCCACCGTCTCGACGACGGCGGCCGGGATGTTCACGATCACGTAGCGGTGGCCGAGATTGCCCGAATAGGCACGCAGGCGCACGACGTTGAGCTCGAGCTGGCGCAGGCGGATCTCGGCCGGGACGTTGAGCGCCGCGATCGTCGAGGCGTTGAGCGCGCCGGTGGTGTTGAGGCCGTGCCGGGCCTGGAAGCGGCGGACGCCGGCCTCGACATAGGAATCATAGACCGGCGAATTGCCGACCGCCGGATCGAGGTCGCCGGTCTGGATCAGGCGCTGGCGCAGCGACAGCACCACCGGGCTCGTCGCGCCGACGCGCATCTGGCCGGCCCGGACCGGCTCCCAGCCGCCGCGGTTGACGATGTCGCGATAGCGCTCGATCATCTCCTCGGTCGCGGCGAGCGCTTGCCCGGAAAGGATCGGCGTCGATGAGCGCGGCACGCGGATGCGCGACGCGGCGTCGTAGTTCTGCTGCCACTCGGCCTGGCCGCCGGCTTGAGCGAGGTCCTGCGCCGAAGCCATTGGCGCGGCTAGCGAAAGAGCCACCATACCGGTGACGAGAGAAGCGCGAAGGTTCATCGAATCCAGAAGCCCGCGGAAGCCTTGTTCTTGGTTGCCCGACCCGGCGGCGCGAGGCGGTCCCGACCCCGCCCACCGTTCTCTTTCGAAAGTGCTCAGGCGCGGTTAACGAACCATGAGCAGTCGGGCCGTTTTGTGGCGGTCGACCATGGCGGATCGAAGGCGCGCGCGGGCAGCGGCGCCTGTGGTGCCGCCGCAACAGGCGGCAGCACGGGCACGCCGACGCTATCGCGGGCGGCAAGCCGGCGATGATCGGGCCGTGGGAGCTTAAGGCAAGGAGCGCTTGGCGGCGGCGCCGCGCGCGACGGCATCGGCGCCGCGGCCGCCGAGGAGGAGCGCCGCCGCGACGACTGCCGCGACGAACAGAAAGGACGCCCCAGCCGGCGCGAGGCCGGGTGGGACGCCAAGGTGCAGCGCGTCAGCGATGCGTGAGAGCAGCGAAGCGATCACAGACGGTAGCGGATCTGGTCGGTCCAGAAGCGCTCGAGCCGGGTCAGCGCCTGGTTGAGACGCGAGAAATCGTCGTCGGAGATGCCGCCGATCGGGTGGATCGTCTGGCTGTGCTTGTCGTACAGCGCCTTGACAATCTCGTGCACCGCCCGGCCCTTCTCGGTCAGGCTGATGCGCACCGAGCGGCGGTCGACCCGCGAGCGGGCATGATGGAGATAGCCCATCTCGACGAGCTTCTTGACGTTGTAGGAGACGTTCGAGCCGAGGTAGTAGCCGCGGGTGCGCAGCTCGCTCGCGGTCAGCTCCTTGTCGCCGATGTTGTAGAGCAGCAGCGCCTGGACGCTGTTGACGTCGTCGCGGCCGCGGCGCTCGAACTCGTCCTTGATGACGTCGAGCAGGCGGCGGTGGAGCCGCTCCACGAGGTGGAGGGCTTCGAGATAGTGGGGCTTCACCTGCACGTCGGCTTCGCGACGGACCGGAGCGGCCACAGCTTTCACTGCAGTATTCATCTGACGCCTCGCCATGTTCCCTGTCCGGCCGGCTTTTCCCGGTCCGCTTATGGCAGGCAAACTAGGTTACGCGTGTGAAAACCCGATTAAATAGTACGATGAATTCTGAATTTACTCCTCTGGGTAAATCAATATCGAACCAAGGACCTATTTACCCTGACGAACCCTTCACGATGAATTTCGGATTCACCCTATCGGCCCTCCTCCCCGGCCGCGAGCCACGAGATGGCGAGGTAGGCGAGGATGAAGGCGAGGAAGAAGCCGATCGAGACCGTGTTGCTCGGCACCACCGAGGG
>JAJKJG010000179.1 GCA_021154065.1 Methylobacterium sp. | reverse complement strand
TTGCGGATCGTCAGCGTCGGCCCGTCGATCGCGAGCGGCGGAGCGATGACGTTGACGCGCGAGCCGTCGGGCAGGCGCGCGTCGCAGATCGGCGACGATTCATCGACGCGGCGGCCGACCTGGCTCACGATCCGCTGGCAGATGTTCATCAGCTGCTGGTTGTCGCGGAAGCGGACATTGGTCAGCTGGATCTTGCCGGAGACCTCGATGTAGGTCTTGTTCGCCCCGTTCACCATCACGTCGGCGATGTCGTCGCGCGCCAGCAGCGGCTCGAGCGGGCCGTAGCCGAGGACGTCGTTGCAGATGTCGTCGAGGAGCTCTTCCTGCTCGGCGATCGACATCACGACGTTCTTGAGCCCGATGATCTCGTTGACGATGTCGCGGATCTCCTCGCGGGCGGCATCACCCTCGAGACGCGAGAGCTGGGCGAGATCGATCGCCTCGATGAGGGCGCCGAAGATCATGCCCTTGGTCTGGTAGTACTCCTCGGACTTGCGCTTCTCGGCCGCGACGACGAAGGGCGTCGGCTCGGCCGCCGCCGGCTCGGGCGCGGCGGAGCGCGCCGGCGCCGCCTCCGAGAGCACGGGCACGGCCGGGGCGCTCGACGGGATCGGTTCGGCCGGCCGCACGGCCGACAGGCCTTGCGACGATCCTGCTCCTGGACGCTTGCCGAACATTCGGTCTGGATCCTCTCAGCCGCTCACGAGGCCTTGCGTCGCGCCAACCGGGCGAGGATCGGCTCGAGCAGATTGGCTTTCGCGCGTTTCGGCTCGCTGCGCCCGGTCATCGCGGCCGCGAGCTCGCCGAACGCCTCGGTGATCTTCCCGACCGGCTGCACCTCGGCGATCATCTGGCCGTTGTTCGCCGCCGTCCCGAAGAGCTGGGCATCGAAGGGCAGCGACGAGAAGATTTCGGTCCCGAGCGCCTTCGCGAAATCGGCCGCCGAGATTTCGGGCCGTTTCGGCAGGCCGACCTGGTTGAGCACGATCTTGGGCTTGCGGTCGTTCGGCCGCGCCTGGCGCAGGCTGTCGAAGAGGTTCTTGGTGTTGCGCAGGCTCGCGAGCTCCGGCGCCGCGACGATGGCGATCTCGTCGGCGCCGATGAGCGTGCGCCGCACCCACGCCGTCCACAGATGCGGCACGTCGAGGATGATGCACGGGACGGAGGCGCGCAGAATGTCGAACAGGCCGTCGAGTGCGGTCTCGACGAGGTCGGTGGTGCGATCGAGCATCGCCGGCGCGGCGAGAAGGCTGAGGTTGTCGCTGCACTTCGAAAGCAGCCGATCGACGAGATTGGCGTCGAGCCTCTCGGGCGCGAAGATCGCCTCGGCGATGCCCTGCGGCGGGTCCTGGTTGAAGTCGAGACCGGCGGTGCCGAACGCGATGTCGAGATCCGCGACGACGGTCGAGAGCGAGAGCTGGCGCGCCGTCGCCCAGCCGAGATTGTGCGCGACGGTCGACGAGCCGACGCCGCCCTTGGCGCCGACGACCGCGATGGTGCGCCCGACCGGCTCAGCGCCCGGCGCGCAGAACAGGTCCGAGATCGCCTTGACGACGTCGAGCACCGCCACCGGCGCGATGATGTACTCGCTGATGCCGCGGCGCACGAGCTCGCGGTAGAGGACGACCTCGTTGACGTGGCCGATGACCACGACCTTGGTGCCCCCGTCGCAGACCTCAGACAGCGAATCGAGGTGCCCGAGCAGCGCCGCGCGGTCGCCGATCGACTCGAGCACGATGACGTTCGGCGTCGGCGCCTGGCGATAGGCTTCGACCGCCGCCGGGGCACCGCCCATCTGCACCTTGACGTGCGCCTTGTGCATCCGCCGGTCGTCGGCCGCGGCCTGGATCGAGGCCGCGACGTCCGGCGTCTCGCAGAACGCCTGGATGGTGATGCGCGGAACCGGCGCGATCAGGAGGTCGCCGCTATGGGTCGAATCAGACATGCTCGCCAGCCTTTTCCCGCAACGCCGTCAATTGCCGACCTGGGTGTTGATCTTGCCCTTCTCGTCGCTGCGGTACTGCGTCGACGGGTCCTTGCCCTGGCGCAGATTCTCGATGTCCTTCGAGCGCCGCAGCGTGTCGATGCGGCCTTCTTGGCGCCCGCGGACGAGATCGACCGGATCGGCGACCTGGGCGGCGACGTTGCTCTGCAGCGCGCAGCCCTGATTCCAGTAAGGGCCGTTGTTGAGGTCGGCGCTCATGTTGCTGACGCCGAGATCGTGCGGCCACAATCCGCATTTGCCGGCGACCTTGGCCTTGAGGCGCTGGAACGAGAGCCGGATTGCCGACGCGGCGCCGGGATCGGCGACGAGATAGGTCGAGACCGAGAGGTAGCCGCCCGGAACACCGCCGATCTCGAGCGCCTCGCGGACGGCCTCGAGCGTCCGGTGCGCGCCAAGCTCGGCGCCGGCCCCGGCCGGCATCTGCGCCATGAGCGGCCCGTGGCCGTAGCGCCGATACTCGATCGCAAAAGCGACGACATCCTCGCGCTGACGCGGATCGAGGCCGCTCGCGGCATTGACGAACACGTCGAGGGTTCGAGCGCCCTCCGCCAGCACCATCGGATGACGCTGCCGGTAATCGGGCGAGTAAGTCGACCCGGTCACGGTGCGATCGGCGCCGCAGGCGGCAAGCGGCAGCCCGGCCGCCAGAATGGCGAAGCGGCGAAGGGCTCGTCTGGTGTTCGGCGGGCGCGTCATGCGAAAGCTTCCCGATTTCCTCCCGCGCCGCGGCGCGGTGCTTGAGCAGGCTTAGTCCGTGATGAACCCGAAGCGCCCCTTGAGGGGACCGGCCGCAGGCTGCGCGCCGGCGACCCCGTAGATCCTGTTCAATCGGCCGAGGAGCACGGTCTGGGCGTCGTGAGCCTCGACGAAGCCGTCGTCCGGGCGGGTGACCTCGGCCGCCTCCATCGGCTTGGCGATGTAGGGGGTCACCATGATCATCAGCTCGGTTTCCTTGCGCTGGTAGTCGCGCGAGCGGAACAGGGCGCCGAGCACCGGCAGGTTCAGGAGGCCTGGGACGCCGCTCACCGCCTGGGCGGAGGTCTGGCTCAAGAGGCCGGCGGTCATCATCGTCGCGCCGGAAGGCAGCTCTACGCTCGTCGCCGATTTGCGCACCTTCATGCCCGGCACGTTGACCGTGTCGAACCTGAACTGGTTCTCGTAGTCGAGCTCCGTCACCTCGGTCGAGACCCGCATGCTGATGCGGTTCTCGGAAAGGACGACAGGCGTGAAGTTCAAGGTGACGCCGTAAGGCTTGAACTCGAGCCCGATGGTGCAGGTCCTTTGGCCACCCGCCAACGGCGTGTCGCAGCTCTGCGATTTCGGGATCGGGATTTCGCCGCCGGCCGTGAAGGTCGCGGCCTCGCCGGAGATCGCCACCAGGGTCGGCTCCGCGAGCACACGCGACACGCCGGCGCGCTCGAACGCCTCCAGCGTTGCGTTCGCGAACTTGCCGCCTCGCTGCACCGAGCCGCTGACCCGGTTGTTGACCGCGAGCACCTGGTTCGAAAGCGGGTAGACGGCGTTCGTGAGGAAGTCGAAACCCGACCAGCTGCCAGACGTGTTGATGCCGAATTGCTTGAGCACGCTGCGGGCGACCTCGACCACGGTGACGCGCAGCATCACCTGGTCCTTGCCGCGGATCGTCACCGAGTTGATCACCGCGCCCTTGGCGGCGCTGAACAGGCCGCCGGAGACGCCGACGAAGGCGTTGGCGATGTCGGTCGCCTGCTGCGCCTCCGAGCTCGACGACACGACGCCGGTCATCAGGATCGAATCGCCGGCCGGCTTGATCTCCAGCACCGCGTTCGGCAGCGCGCTCCTGAGGGTCTGGCGCAGGACGTTGAGGTCGCGGCCGACCGAGACCTCAAGCGCCGCGATCTGGCGACCGTCCGCGTCCATGACGAAGATCGAGGTGGCGCCGTTCTCGATGCCGATCAGGAAGAGCTTGCGGGTCGAGCGCACGACGGCGTTCGCGACCTTCGGGTTGGCGACGAAGACCTCCTTCGCGTCCCGCGGCAGGTCGACGACGAGCGAGCGGCCGATCGACAGGTCGATGCGGCGGGCGATCGCCTGCTCGTCCGGACCAACCTCGAGGACCGGCGCCGCAGCGACCGGCCCGTTCGGGCCGACGTCGCGGGCGAGCGCTGGCGCAAGGAGTGCTGGTGCGAGAAGCGCAGGCGCGATGCCCGCGACGAGCAAGCCGATCCTTGTCTTTGCCGTTCTGCGGCGGGTCGATCCCATCAGGCAGCCCTTCTTGAACTCTGAACGTCTCTTCACCGCTTCGGCGATTGCTTGGCGACGCCGTAGCGCACGACCGTCAGCGCGCTCTCGGCGCGATCGGAGCGCGGCGCGTCCTGGGTCTGGTTGGCGTCGGCGAGGCTGCGCAAGGCGAGCGAGAGGTGACCGATCTTCTGCGCCAGCGTGATCATCTCGGCTTGGGCCGGAGTGAGCTCGAGCGTCGCGGTCTCGCCGGTGACGACCTTCTCGCCGTTGCGCTCCTGGATGTTCTGGCCGATCGCAAGCACGCGGATGTTCGTCAGGATGGTCTCCGACATGTGCACGTCGACGCCGCCGGCGCGGGAGGATTCGTCGTCGCGGAACGTGCGGATGATGTCGACGCGGTCGTTCGGCAGGATGAAGCCGCCGGCCGAGCTCGCGCCACGGGTGTCGATCGACATCGCGACGGCGCGCATGCCGGCCGGCAGGATCGCCGAGAGAAAGCCCGAGCCGTCGGTCTTGATCAGCTTCTCGCGCCGGATCGGCTCGCCGCCGAGAAAGCTGCTGCGGGCGAGCGAGCCCGTGGTCTCCTCGAGGCCGTTCGGGAACTCGCTTCGGCGAATGAGGGCGCTCGAGGCGCTGTCCGCCGGCCACGCCACCCAGCGCATGTCGGGCGCCTTGAGGTTCTGCCCCATCGGGATGTCCGCCGAGGCGACGAGGACGGCGACGGTGCGGACTGAAGGCGCGGCTTCGACGACGCGCGGCGGCGGCGGCGGGTCGCCTCCGCTCATCATGAGCGCGGCGGCGCCTCCGGCGAGAATCGCGATGCCGAGGACTGCAAGGCGGGCTGGCTTCATGAGGGCTGACCTGAACGCGACGCCGGAAGACCGACGCCGCGAATTCCATCAGCCAAACGTCAAATTATGGTTAACCAGACCCTATTCATTCGCGGCCGAAAGCGGCGCGCCGATCACGGCCCGACGATCGCGCCCCAGATCGCGGTGTGCGGAAAGACGACGAGGGCGGCGAGCGCGAGCGCGATGCCGTAGGGAACGCCGGTCTTCGGGTGATGCAGCCGCGACAGCCAGTCCCAGCGTAGCGCGATCGCCGGCAGCGGCAGCTTCCGAAGGGCCAGGATCGCAAGGGTCAGCCCGCCGCCGGCGATCGATGCGACCAGGAAATACTCCATCAGCGTGTCGAAGCCGAGCCAAAGCGCCGTCGCGGCGGCAAGCTTCGCGTCGCCGCCGCCGATCCAGCCGAACCCGAACAGCGCGAAGGTGAGCGCCAGAACCGCGGCGCCGGCGCCAACGTGCAGGAGGGCCGCGTGAGCCGACAATCCGCCGGCGACCGCGAACACCGCGAACGCCGCGACGAGCGCGAGCGATAGCCGGTTCGGGATGGTCATCGTCAGGAGGTCGCTCGCGGCAGCGTAGGCCATCAGAGCCGGAAAGACGAGGAGGAGTGCGGTTTCGATCACCGGGGTTTTTCCGTTCGACGCCCTCCCATACTAGGGCCGGCCCATACTAGGGCCGGATGGCTTCGATCCGGTAAACGTCCCCTCGGCGTGCGGCCCTCGTGGGTCCGATCACTTAAATCCGGCGGCAATGCCGTCGTAGGATGCCGAGACCTTGACGCCGAGCGCCGTGACCGCGGCGATGATCGCGACGGCGATCAGCAAAGCCAGAAAGGCATATTCGATCGAGGCGGTGCCGCGCTCGTCGCAACTGAATCGTCGAAGAAGGGAATTCATGCGAGGGCCCGCTGAAACGATCGGGGAATTCGTCCGGCGGCGGCCCCGGCGCGAAGCCGGAGCCGCCGAGCCAAGACGGCTTACTTCAGCTGGTTCGAAACCGCCGTGAACGTGCTGGTCAGCTTCGTGCCGAGCGTCGTCATCGCGCTGATGGCGGCGACGGCGATGAGGGCGGCGATGAGGCCGTACTCGATGGCGGTGGCGCCCGACTCGTCGTTGGCGAAACGGTTGAAAAGGGTCTTCATGATCAGCTCCTTTGACCTGGTTGCTTCACTGCCGTCCGTCGACCTTCGCTTGACAGGGCCGATCGGAACCGAGGTCGACCATAATGCCGGCCCGTTGCGACATAGTTAAACCCGATGCTTGCAAAGACGATCTTCTCCCAAATACTGGAGATGGTTAATTGCGTCTTTCTGGTTTCGCGTAAGTGTCCGGTCGACATGTTGTCGCGATTACAGTAAGATCAAAATGGTTGCTCATTTCCTATAGTGAGTATTCGGCCTCGATATGAGAGCTTTCGTCCAGGGCAGCGCCTGGCCTTCTCTCGCGCTTAGTCCGGCTCGATGTTGTCGAGTCGACTTGGCGAGCCGGCGGTTAG
This sequence comes from Methylobacterium sp., assembly GCA_021154065.1. The sequence continues at coordinate 9,795 of JAJKJG010000179.1, read as the reverse complement.
GGGTTCCTTCACCATTTTCCGCTCAGAGTTTCTCGCCACTCAGCTTGAGGTCAGTTCCATGGGCATCGGCCTGCGATTCTTCCATGCTCGTGCTTCCCTGATGCTGATCGCGCTCGCCGGCTCGATGAGCGGCGAGGCCGCCGCCGCCCCGCCGAACGGCCAGCCTCCTCTCGCGGTCATGATCGACCATGCCAGGGTGGTGAAGCTTCCGGAGCGCACGCAGACCGTCATCGTCGGCAACCCGATCATCGCCGACGTCACGGTACAGCGGAACGGCATCATGGTCGTGACCGGCAAGAGCTACGGGGTCACGAACCTCATCGCGCTCGACGGCGCCGGCGCCCTGCTCTCGGAGTCGCTGATCAGCGTCCAGGCGCCGAGCGAGTCTGTCGTCACGGTGCAGCGCGGGCTCGAGCGCGAGTCGTATTCCTGCACGCCGAGCTGCCAGCCGTCGCTCCTCCTCGGCGACGCCACGAAGTATTTCGGCGAGGTCGGCGGACAGGCGACGCAGCGCAATACGCTCGCGACGCAGCGCTAGAGGCGGCGCAGGTCTGTCGGCGCGCCGTCGAGATACGGCCCTTTCTCGACGATCGATCTAACCGTTCCGAAAGCTTTTTTCCGTAAGACATCATGCACAAGGCCGTCGGCGGCCACGCCGTGCCGGGCGGCCCTCAGCGATGGGCAGCATGATGTTCCGCAGCGAAGCGAATATCCCTTCCGTTCCGCGGCTCGCCAGCACCCTCTCGGCGGCGACGCGGGCGGCGGCCGGCCGGTTCCGGCGCGACCAGAGCGGCGTCACCGCGATCGAGTTCGGGGCGGTCGCGGCGCCGTTCTTCGCGCTCCTGTTTGCGATCATCGAGACGGCGCTGACGCTGTGGACGACCCAGGTGCTCGAGACCGGCGTCGGCAACGCCTCGCGCCGCATCTACACCGGGCAGTTCCAGCAGGACAACGCGGCGACCGACCCGACCCTCATCGCCGGCAAGTTCCGCGACGAGATCTGCAAGAGCATCGTCGCGCTGATCACCTGCGACAAGATCCAGATCGACGTCCGCACCCTCGCCTCCTTCCCGGGGCAGAAGCCGCAGAAGCCGATCACCGCGGACGGGCAGTTCGACAGCGCCAATTTCGGCAAATACGAGCCGCCCGGCGCGAATCAGATCGTCGTGGTCAGGGCCGCCGTCGAATACCCGGTCTTCGTCAGCCTGCTCAATCCGAACCAGGCGAACCTCCAGAACGGCAACCGCCTGATCATGGGAACGGCGGCCTTCCGCACCGAACCCTTCGCCCAATAGGATCGTTCCGATGCGTGCCCTCGCTCACCCGACTCTTCGCCGGCTTGCGCTGCGGCTTCAGCGCTTCGTCCCGTCCCGCGACGGCGTCGCCGCCGTCGAGTTCGCGATGGTGCTGCCGGTGATGGTGCTGATGTATCTCGGCATGACCGAGCTGACCTTCGCGGTGAACACCGATCGCAAGATCACGCTGCTGTCGCGCACCCTCGCCGACCTCACCGGGCGCGCGACGAGCGTCAACACCGCCGACATGGACACCATCTTCAACGCCGCAAGCTCGGTGATGGCGCCCTACAGCAGCGATCAGGCGAAGCTCACCGTCTCCAGCATCGTCGTCAAGGACACGGGCACGAAGGACGTGAACGGCAACGCCATCCTCAAAGGCACGGTTTGCTGGAGCACGGCGCGCGGTCCGGGCAGTCCGGTCGGACTTGCGAAGGGCTCGACGGTGACCGTTCCGGACGGCTTCCAGACCGCCGACAGCAGCTACATCCTGGCCAATGTGGAGATGCCCTACAGCCCGGTCTTCGGCGCCTCGATCCTGCAGACGATCACCGGGCAGAGCACGAAGACGCTCTCCGAGGAGACCCCCTGGCCGGTCCGCAACGTCAAGGAAGTGGTCTGGCAAGGCACCACCCCCTGCCTCACCTGACGGCCCGTCCGGCTCAGATCGTCTGATTATAGGCCCCGACCTCCGGGTTCTGGCGCAACGCCCCGTCGACCGCGCCGAACATCGCGCGCATGCGGGCTTCCGACACCGGGCTCTCGACCACGACCACGAGCTCGGGCTTGTTCGATGAGGCGCGCACAAGGCCCCACGTACCGTCCTCGACCGTCACCCGCACGCCGTTGACCGTGACGAGGTCGCGGATCGGCTGGCCGGCAACCGTCTCGCCCTTCTCCTGCATGCGCGTGAAGTGCCGCGTGACCCGGTCGGCGACCTCATACTTTTGCTCGTCGGCGCATTTCGCCGCCATCGTCGGCGAGCCCCACGTCTTCGGCAGGGCCCGGTAGAGGTCGGCCATCGACGTCCCGGGATTGCGGTCGAGCATCTCGACGACGTGGATCGCGGTGAGGACGCCGTCGTCGTAGCCGCGCCCGACCGGGCTGTTGAAGAAGAAGTGTCCCGACTTCTCAAAGCCGGCGAGCGCCGAGAGCTCGGTGACGCGGCGCTTGATGTAGGAATGCCCGGTCTTCCAATAATCGGCTTTGACGCCGCGCGCTTTGAGCTCCGGGTCGGTCGCGAACAGGCCGGTCGACTTCACGTCGACGACGAACGTCGCGCCCGGGTGGAGCTTCGAGAGATCGCGCGCCAGCATGACGCCGATCTTGTCGGCGAAGATCTCCTCGCCCTCGTTGTCGACGACGCCGCAGCGGTCGCCGTCGCCGTCGAAGCCGAGCCCGACATCGGCGCCGGTCTCGCGGACCTTGTCCGCGATCGCGTGCAGCATCTTCATGTCCTCGGGGTTCGGGTTGTAGCGCGGGAAGGTGTAGTCGGGCTCGGCGTCGAGCGGGACCACCTCGCAGCCGATCGCCTCCAGCACGCGCGGCGCGAACGCGCCGGCGGTGCCGTTGCCGCATGCCGCCACGACCTTCAGCTTGCGCTTGATCTTCGGCCGGTCGGTCAGGTCGGCGATGTAGCGCTCGCCGAAGCCCTCGATAAAGCTGTAGGCGCCGCCCTCCCGCAGCCTGAACGCGGCGGCGAGGACGATATCGCGAAGCCGCCCCATCTCGTCGGGGCCGAAGGTGAGCGGCCGGTTCGCGCCCATCTTCACGCCTGTCCAACCGTTGTCGTTGTGGGACGCGGTCACCATCGCGACGCAGGGGCAGTCGAGGGCGAACTGGCCGAAATAGGCCATCGGCGAGAGCGCCAGCCCGACATCCTTCACCCGCATGCCGGCGGCCATCAGGCCGGAGATGAGGGCGTATTTGATCGACGACGAGTAGGCCCGGAAATCATGCCCGGTCACGATGTCCGGGCGTACCCCCATCTCGTGCGCGAGCGTGCCGAGCCCCATGCCCAGCGCCTGCACCCCCATGAGGTTGATCTCTTGCGGAAACAGCCAGCGCGCATCGTATTCGCGAAAGCCGGTCGGCTTCACGAGCGGGAAGGATTCGAACTCGAAGGTGTTGGCGGCGAGCGCCGGCCTTGGCTGCGGAAACATGGTGGCCCGGGGTGAAGGGAAGCGCGGCGGGCGCGGGGGCGCCGGGATAGCGGATATCGGCCGGAGAGGAAATGGGGGCGGCCGCGAATGGACCCGTGCGTTCGCCGGGCTGTCGTTCCCCACCTTGCGTCGCAAGCCCAACCTTGCGTCGCAAGCGATGGCGGCGCACTCTTCGCCGTTGCCCCGGCCCCGGGAGGCCCCGAGATGCCCGCCTTTGGACTCCGCCTTGTTCTCCTCGCCGGATTTGCGGCGCCGCTCGCAGTCGAGGCCGAAACCCTCAAGGTCGTCGAGGTGAATGCCCCGGCCGTGAACTGCGTTTTTCAGGCCAGCTGCAGGATCACGGTGACCGATTCCGTCGGTCACATCCCCCTGCCCTTCATTGCAACGGCGGGGACCGCCTGGCTGCAGTCGCGCAGCTTCACGGCGGAACCCGGCACGCCCGGCGCCGGCAAGACCGGCTATCTCTACCGCATCAGCCTGACCGAGGCCTCCGGCTCGGCGGAGTGCATCGGCGGTGTCGTGCTCGACTTCGGCCCGGTGGCGAAGCTCCCCTACCAGCCAGGGGTCATGGCCGACGTGTTCGTCATCACCACGGGCGGTCTCGGCACCATCGGCATCAAATCCGCGACGAAGACCGGGAACGTCATCGAGTTCGAGCTCGCGCAGGGTTTGTGCCTCTCGGGCGGCGCCGACATCAAGAACACGACCTTTTTCTTCGGGCTCGCGGCCGATGGCGTGCCGATGGCATCGACGGCCCGTATCTGGGCGGTCGGGAGCCCGCCCTTTTTTGAGGTCGACGCGCGCGTCCCGGCGCACTGAGCCGTCGAGGGCAGCAGGGCATCGGCCTGCGCCCCATCGTCGATTTTTCCCTGAACTTGCCGGCTCTTCCGAGCTTGACTAACGGTTCGGCACACGCGAACCACGTCAAAGTTTCTGGAGGGAACGAATGCGCATCTCATCTCCCGGCCTTCGCCGCTCGCTTCTCGCCGCGGCCGCGCTTCTCGGCCTGACCGGGGCTGCGTCGGCGCAGACGGAGCTCAAGATCCTCGCTCCGGCGGCGCCCGGCGGCGGCTGGGACCAGACCGCGCGCTCGATGCAGCAGGCGCTGGTTCAGTCCGGCGCCGCAAAAAGCGTGCAGGTGACGAACATCCCGGGCGCCGGCGGCACCATCGGGATCGCCCAGTTCGTGAACAGCGCCAAGGGCGACGGCAACCAGCTGATGGTCAACGGCTTCGTCATGGTCGGAGCAATCCTGACCAACAAGGCGCCGGTCACCCTCGATCAGGTGACGCCGATCGCGCGGCTGACGAGCGAGTACCTCGTCATCGTCGTGCCGGCGAACTCGCCGCTCAAGACCGCGAAGGACCTCGCCGACCGGCTCAAGGCGGAGCCCGGGAAGGTCACCTGGGCCGGCGGCTCCGCGGGCGGTGTCGATCACATCGCGGTCGGGCTCTTCGCCAAGGCTATCGGTGGCGATCCGACCAAGATCAACTACATCCCGTTCTCCGGCGGCGGCGAAGCGATGGCGGCGATCATGGGCGGCAAGGTCACGGCCGGCGTCTCGGGCTACGGCGAGTTCGAAGGCCAGATCAAGACCGGCAAGCTACGCATCCTCGCGGTGACCTCGCCGAAGCGTCTCGAGGGCGTCGACGCGCCGACGCTGAAGGAGCAGGGCGTCGACCTCGACATCGCCAACTGGCGTTCCGTGATGGGCGCGCCCGGGATCACGCCGGCGCAGCGCGACGCTCTCGTCAAGACCATCGAGACCATGGTGAAATCGCCTGCCTGGGCCGAAGTGCTGAAGCAGAAGGGCTGGGACGACGCCTATCTGCCGGGCGACGAGTTCGCGGCGTACCTGAAGCAGGAGCAGACGCGGGTCGCCGACGTCCTGAAGACCATCGGCCTGGTGAAATAGTCCGAAACCTCATCACAGCGGGGGCGTCATGGCCGAGGCGAGATCGGGTAGACCGGTGGATCGCGCCGCGATCGTCATTGGGCTGTCTCTGCTGATCGTGGCGGCGATCACGGTCTGGGACGCGCACCGCCTCACCATGACGTCGACCTACGGCATGGGCCCGGAAGCCATGCCGTACATCATCGCCGGCGGGCTCGCCGTCCTGGCGGTCGGCCATCTCGTGTTCGCGTTCCGGAACTCCCTTCCGGCGCGCGAGGAAGCCGATCCGCGCGCGGTGCTGTGGATCGCGCTCGGACTCGTCGCGCTCATCGCCGGGATCGGCTTCGGCGCCGGGTTCATTCCCGCGATGGCGCTCCTGTTCGCCGCGACGGCGCGCGCCTTCGGGCGTACCGCCATCGTCACCGACCTCGTGATCGGGGTCGTGCTCGCCTTCGTCGTGTACCTCATGTTCACGAAGCTCTTGACGCTGTCGCTGCCTGAAGGACCCCTCGAGCGCCTTCTCTGAGATCCCGCCATGGACACATTCTCGGCACTCGGGCAGGGCTTTCTCGTCGCTCTGGCCCCGGCAAAGCTGCTCTACGCCTTGATCGGCGTGTTCCTCGGGACCGCGGTCGGCGTCTTGCCCGGGATCGGCCCTGCGCTTACCGTCGCGCTGCTCCTGCCGGTGACCTTCAAGCTCGATCCGACCGGCTCGCTCATCATGTTCGCCGGGATCTACTACGGCGGCATGTATGGCGGCTCGACGACCTCGATCCTCATCAACACGCCCGGCGAGAGCGCCTCGATGATCACCGCGCTCGAGGGCAACCGCATGGCGAAGGCCGGGCGGGGCGGACCGGCGCTCGCGACCGCGGCGATCGGCTCCTTCGTCGCCGGCACGATCGCGACGATCGGGCTCGCCTTCTTCGCGCCCTGGCTCGTCGATCTCGCGATCCAGTTCGGGCCCGCGGACTACTTCGCCCTCATGGTGCTCGCCTTCGTGACCGTGTCGGCGACCTTCGGCGATTCGCCACTGCGCGGCCTCACGAGCCTGTTCGTGGGCCTTCTGCTCGGGCTGATCGGCATCGACCGCCTGACCGGCCAGGCGCGGCTGACCTTCGGCGTGCCCGAGCTTCTCGACGGCATCGAGGTGACGACGCTCGCGGTCGGCCTCTTTGCCGTCGGCGAGGCGCTCTACGTCGCCTCCCGGCGCCACCACGACCCGGAAGAGATCGAGCCGGTTCGGGGGTCGCTGTGGATGACGAAGGAGGATTGGAGCCGGTCCTGGAAACCGTGGCTCCGGGGCACCTTCCTCGGGTTCCCGATCGGCGCGCTTCCGGCCGGCGGCGCCGAGATTCCGACCTTCCTCTCCTACACGATCGAGAGGCGCCTCTCGAAGCATCCGGAGGAGTTCGGGAAGGGCGCGATCGAAGGCGTCGCCGGCCCGGAGGCGGCAAACAACGCGTCGGCCGCCGGCACGCTGATGCCGCTGCTCACGCTCGGCCTCCCGACCTCCGCCACCGCGGCGATCATGCTCGCCGGCTTCCAGCAGTACGGGCTCAACCCCGGGCCGCTGCTCTTCGCGGAGCGGCCGGACCTCGTCTGGGGCCTGATCGCGAGCCTGTTCGTCGCGAACATCATGCTGGTGATCTTGAACCTGCCGCTCGTCGGCCTTTGGGTCCGCCTGCTGGCGATCCCCCAGCCCTGGCTTTACGCCGGCATCCTCGTCTTCGCCGCCATGGGGACGATCGCCGCCAAGGCCTCGGTCGTCGAGCTCTCGATGCTCGCGATCTTCGGCGCGCTCGGCTTCCTGATGCGCCGGTTCGACTATCCGATCGCCCCGATGGTGGTCGGGCTCATCCTCGGGCCGATGGCCGAGACGCAGCTCCGGCGCGCCCTGTCGATCAGCCTCGGCGACCCGATCGCGCTGGTCGAGAGCCCGATCGCGGCGGGGCTTCTCGCCATGGCGGCGCTGGCGCTCTTGGCGCCGTTCTTCATGGCCGGGCTCGACCGCTTCAAGGCGGCGGAGGACTGAGCGGCCGCTTAGAGCGCGATGACTTCTCTTCGAGTCGTCATCCCGCTCTACCTCTCTGTTTGAGCATGATCCTTTTTTAGAAAACCGATAGCCACTTTTCGGGATCATGCTTTAGCCCTTGAGGATCAGCCGTCCCTGCGCAATCTCGAAGCCGCCGAGGCGCTTCAGGAAGGACATTCCGAGGAGACTGGTGCTGAGCTTGCCCGGCGGGAGCACGAGCGCCTCGACGCCGCGGACGGCGATGTCCCCGACCTTGACCTCGGCAAGCCGCACCGACGCCGCCGCGACGATGCCGTTCGCGGTCGAGATCGGCCGGGTGTAGTCGCGCGCCGACACGCTGATGCCGGCCAGCCGCGCGTCCTCGTGCGACAGAGCGACGAAGCTCGCGCCGGTGTCGACGAGCATGCGCACGCGCTTGCCGTCAAGCGTCGGATGGACCACGAAATGGCCGCGCAGATCCGCCGAGACGACGACGCGGCTGCCGCTCTCGGCTCCAGCCGCGAATAGCGCCTTCTCCCTCGACCCGCCAAGGCCGAAGAGCGACGCGACCTGCTCGCTCGCCGAGGTGGCGGAGAGCACGGTCGAAATGAGGATTCCCGAGGCCCAGACGATCGGTCGTGCCATGAAGACGGCTCGCAAGCTTGTGCGGGCATCGTCGTGCGGCCGGGAGAACAGGCCTTTAAGCGCGGGCTCGCCGGCGCCGGGTTTCGGGCCGGCTGGTTTCCGAACTCTTTCCGGCGGGCCTCTAAATGCGGTGATGCGCCAGGATGCGCGCGAGGCCCGCGATCAGCGCCGTCTCGGCCGGAACGGAGTCGACCGCGACGCCGTGGCGGGCGAGCGCGCGGGAGAACAGCGCGATCCGTCCCTCATCGCCGATGGCGGCGACGCGCCCGGGCTTGGCGAAGAGGGAAAAAGCGCCGTTGATCTCGTCGCCGGTGAGAAGCCCCGAGATATACGGGCCCAGCTGCTCGCTCGGCAGCCGCCCGGTCACGGCCGCGGCGCGGGCGCCGAAGATGAGATGCAGCAGCCCGACCCGCCGCCCGGACAGGCCGCCGTTGCGCTCGGCGGCGTCGAGGCCGCGATCGAAGCCGGCCGGGTCCTCCGGTTCCGTCGCCGGCCGGCCGACCATCGAGTGGTGGCGCAGGAGCGCGTACATCTCGCCGGTGAAATAGGTCGCGAAGCGTTCGATTCGCCCGGCCTTCATCTCGACCCATTTCGGGTGCGTGCCAGGCAGGCAGATCAGCCCGTCCGAAATCCCTGCCCCGAGGCAGAGCGTCTCCTCGCCGCGCATGACGTCGACCGCGCCCGCATCGGGCTCGCAGACGAGCCCCGGGATGATGTGGCCCTTGCGGCCGCCTTCGACCTCGACCTCGATCATGGCGCCAGCAATTTCCTCGGGGCCCGCGGGACATGGCGCGTAGGGCGCCATGCGCCAGCCTTCGCGGCTTCCGACCATGCCGACGAGAGCGACCGGAGCCTGCGGCTCGCGCGCGAGCCAATCGCGGCAGTGCTTGAGGAAGACCTCCCGGTGCTGCCCTTCGCGCAGGGCCGAGACGCCCTCGTCCGAGGACACCCGGTCGACGATCGTCTCGCCGTCGACGACGAAGGCCCGGAAGCGGGTCGTGCCCCAGTCGACCAGGATGAAGCGCATCGTCAGCGCGTCCCGTACATCCGGTCGCCGGCGTCGCCGAGGCCGGGCACGATGTAACCGTGGTCGTTGAGGTGGTCGTCGATCGCCGCCGTCCAGATCGGCACCTCGGGATGCATGCCGCGGAGCTTCTCGATTCCCTCCGGCGCCGCGAGAAGGCAGACGAAGCGCAAATCCTTGGCGCCGCGCTCCTTGAGCCGGTCGACGGCGGCGACCGCCGTGTTCGCGGTGGCGAGCATTGGGTCGAGCACCAGGACGGTGCGGTCGGACAGGTCGGAGGGCGCCTTGAAGTAGTACTCCACCGCGTGCAGCGTCTCCGGGTCGCGGTAGAGGCCGACATGCGCGACGCGGGCGGAGGGCACGAGACTCAGCATGCCGTCGAGAAAGCCGACGCCGGCCCGCAGGATCGGGGCCAGCACGAGCTTCTTGCCGGCGATCTGCGGCGCCGTCATGCGCGTCAGCGGCGTCTCGATCTCGACCTCCTCGAGCGGCAGGTCGCGCGTGACCTCGTAGCAGAGCAGCATCCCGATCTCGTTCAGGAGCTGCCTGAAGCCCTTCGTCGACCGGGTGATGTCGCGCATCAGCGTCAGCTTGTGCTGCACGAGCGGGTGATCGACGACGGTGACGCCCTGCATGTAAGCCCCCCGACAGACGCTTTCTGTGTCGTCCCGGCTCGCGCCTGCGCGCGTCCGGGATGACGGCAACCTAAACAGGCGCGCCGCGTCGGGAAAGCGCTAGAACACCGTCCCGTCGCTGATCAC
>JAJKJG010000178.1 GCA_021154065.1 Methylobacterium sp. | reverse complement strand
CAAAATCCCGCAGTTTACATCTAAGCATCTGAGTTTGCTCGCGAAACAGCTGACTTCTAAGCAGTAGGTCGCAGGTTCGAGCCCTGCCGGGATCGCCACTCAGATCCTATACCGAGCGCGTTCATGCTCGCTCTTCCCCTTCCACGGAGCTAGCGCGGCGGCGAGCCTCCGGGAAGTGCTATCGGCGCCGGCCGCAAGACGGCGAGGGCCCTTGTATTCGCCCTTTGATCTTGGACAGGATGCGCCATAGAACGGCGGCACCAGCTCTCGAACGATGCTTTTCGCCGACACCCCGCTCCCCTCGATCACCTGCGCGACGGTGCGGACCTCCTACGAGCGCATTGCCGCGAGATCACCCTCGTCCGCTCCCACGTCGTTCGCCTAGACGCCCGCAACCTTAAAAGCCGTGCAAGCAAATCAAAGCGGGACACCCGCGTCCTCCCTGCGCTCGATCCAGCACCTGCGCGGGCTCGCGGCCCTCATGGTCGTGGTCTACCACGCGAGCCACTATCTTGCCGTCTACCGGGGCGTGCCGCCGCTGCCGCGGCTGAGCGGGCTCGGCCTCTACGGCGTCTCGATCTTCTTCGCCATCTCCGGCTACCTCATGGCGACGCTCGTCCGCCGGACGGGTCCCTTCGTCTTCATGGCGCACCGGCTGGTGCGCATCTATCCGACCTTCCTCATCGTCGTCGCGCTCTACGGTACGATCTCGGCGCTGCTGTCGCGGCCCTTCGTCCTCGACTGGGTGGCGCTCACCCTGGTTCCGGCAGGGCCCCGCATCTATGCGCTCGACGTCGAATGGACCCTCTTGTTCGAGGTCTCGTTCTACGTCGCGCTGTTCCTTCTCAGCCTCGCCGGCTGGACCGCCCGGCTCGAGCGCGCGGCGGCGGCATGGCTCGGCCTGATCGTTCTCGGCGCCTTGGCGTTCCCGGCCTGGCAGGGCGATCTCACGCCGCCGATCGAGCGCCTGCCGCTGCTCGAAGCCTGCACCGGTTTTGCGGCCGGGCTCCTGGTTCCGGCGGCGCTGAGATCGGGGCGCGTGCCGCGGTGGAGCGCGCCGGCCGGCGTCGTTGCCGCGCTCGTTCTGATCTTTCTCGATTTCGGCCATGACCGTCTCATCGCCGGGCTTCTCGCCGCCGTCATCGTCGCCGGGGCGATCCGGATCGATCGCGGGCTTCCCGGCGCGCGCGTCGATCCGCTGAAGACGCTCGGCGATTGGAGCTACGCGCTCTACCTCTGCCATGTGCCGACGATCCGGCTCGCCTACGAGCTCGCGCCGGCCGGCGCGAACGCCGCGGCCCTGTGGCTCTTTGCCGTCGCCGCCTGCCTTGCTGCGAGCGCCGCGATCGGGACGCTCGACGTCTGGCTCTATCGCCGGTCGAAACGCTTCGTCGACCGCCGCGCCGCAAAGCCGCTGCGGCTCGCGATCGCGACCTATGTCGTGCTCTTCGCGACGGTCGCGGTCTATGGCTCGATCGACACCGCGGCGAAGGCGCGGCGGGCGGCGCAGGAGCAGGCGATCCTCGCCCGCATTCCGGCGGCGTCGCTCCGCAATGCCGATGCGGCGCGCGCCGCGATCGAAGCCGCGGGGCTGAAGGCCCGGGACACGCTTCGCGGCGAGGTGAGCGAGGTTCAGCGGCTGGAGAGCGGCATTCTCGCCGTGCGCGGATGGCTCGTCGACCTCGACGACCCGGGCCGGGACCTCTCGGTCGTCGTCTTCCACGGCGGCGTGCAGATCGCGTCGGCGCGGCCGGGGCGGCGACGGCCGGATGTGGCGCGTGCGCTTGGGCGCGACGAGCTCGCAGGCGCCCGGATCGGGTTCGGTCTCGGAACCCGGCCGGTGCGCTGCGAGGATGCAGGCGAGGCCGTCATCCTCGGCCTCGACCCGGCCGGCGGCGTCGCGGTGCTGCCCGGCAGGACGGCGATCACCGGCTGCCCCTGATCTTGCCGTGATCTTGGGCGTGCTTGCCGCCGCGAGCAGGCTCATGCAGAAGAGCGCGCTCCCTGTCCTAACCGCCCGGAGGTCCGATGCCCTCGTCCGATTCCAGCGCCGTCACCGCCTGGCTCGCGAGCCAGCGCGACGCGATGCTCGCCCTTCTCGAGGAGGTCGTGAACATCGATTCCGGCTCCTATAACAAGCCGGGCGTGGACACGGTCGGCGAGCGCTTCCGCCGCTTTTTCGCCGAGCACGGCATCGAGACGACGGTGATGCCGAACGAGAGCTTCGGCGATGCCATCAAGGCCCATGTCGGCGCGCCCGGCGGATCGAACAAGCCGATCGTGCTCATGGGCCACCGCGACACCGTGTTCCCGAAGGGGGAGGCGGGCCGGCGCCCGTTCCGGATCGAGAACGGGCGCGCCTATGGCCCGGGCGTCTGCGACATGAAGGCCGGGCTCGTGATGAACGCTTTCGTGCTTGCGGCCTACCACAAGTTCGGCGGCGCGCCGGCGCCGCTCGTCGGGCTCATCACCTCGGACGAGGAGATCGGGTCGCCCGCCTGCCGGCCGATCATCGAGGAGACGGCGCGGAACGCCCGCGCGGTGCTCAACTCCGAGCCCGGGCGACCCTCCGGCAACGTCGTGACCGGCCGCAAGGGCGGCGTCTTCATGAAGATGGAGGTCGCTGGCAAGGCCGCCCACTCCGGCGGCAACTTCGAGCAGGGCGTGAGCGCCATCGGCGAGCTCGCGCACAAGATCGTCGCGCTGCATGCGATCACCGACATCCCGCGCGGCACGACGGTGAACGTCGGGCTGATCTCCGGCGGGCAGTCGGTCAACACCGTCGCGCCGGCGGCCGAGTGCCAGATCGACCTGCGCTACATCACGCCGCCGGACCGCGCCGACGCGATGCGCCGCATCGAGGAGATCGTCGCCCGCGCGACCGTGCCGGGCACCTCGGCGACGCTCGCGATCAAGGGCGAGTTCAAGCCGCTCGTTCAGGACGAGGGCGCGAAGGCGCTGTTCGACACCTACCGGGCGGCGATGCAGGATCTCGGCCGGCCGCTCGACGGCGAGTTCACCGGCGGCTGCGCCGATTCGGGCTTCACCGCGAGCGTCGGCTGCCCGACGCTCTGCGCCGTCGGCCCCGTCGGCGGCAAGGCGCATTCGCCGGAAGAATACCTCGAGGTCGAGAGCTTCGTGCCCCGCGCCCAGGCGATGGCGCTGACGATCGCGCGGCTCGCCTGATTTTCCTCCCCCGCTTCGCGGGTGAGGAAACGTCAGGCGCGCCGCACCGCCCGCGGCAGGTCCTCGAAGAGCATCGGCGTCGCCGGCGCGAGCGCGCCCTCGATCTCGAGCAAGCGCAGCTTCGTCGCGACGCCGCCGCGGGCCGAGAAGCCGCCGAGCTTGCCGCCAGCGGCAAGGACGCGATGGCAGGGCACGACGATCGGGAACGGGTTCTGCCCGAGCGCCTGGCCGACGTCCCGGGCGAGGCCGGGCTCGCCGAGCCGCGCGGCGATCTCGCCGTAGGTCAGCGTCGCGCCCGGGCCGATCGACCGGGCGATCTCGTAGACGCGGCGGTGGAACGCCGGCACGTCGTCGAGATCGAGCCGGATCTCCGAAAGATCGCGTCGCTCGCCGGCGAGGAGCGCGACGATCGCCGCGATCGCCTGCCCGATGGCGGGCGGCGGCTCGGCGTCGCTCGCGGCCGGGAACTTCCGCAACAGGCGCGCCCGGGCGGCCGCCTCGTTCCGTTCCGGAAACAGCACGGCCCGTATGCCGCGCTCGCCCCAGGCGATCCCGCAGCGCCCGATCGCCGTCTCGAAGAAGGTGAAACCCGTGTCGCTCATGGGTTGACGATAGCAGCCGCGGCCTGAGGACGCCGCCCGAAAGCTGCCCGGGCAGCGGTGAATCTTCGGATTAGCTGCTTTTTAAGCCCGTTCGACGAATCTGTTGCCGTTGAGTCGGGTTGTGTTGCGTCAGGAGTACCGTGTCATGGCGTCGTTCGCGCAGACCAATGTGGTTCCGTTCCGGAGCGCGCGCAGGACCGCCTCGCCGCGTCGCGACCAGAAGGGGCTGATGGAGGCCATCTATAGCACGGGCTCGCTGCCGCTTCAGGCCGGCGACCGCGAGAGCAAGATGATGGCGGCGCGGCTCCAGGTCTTCGGTTTCGTCGTCATCGACGAGATCCAGAGCGACGGCACGCTGCGTCGTCTGCGCCCCTCGGAATCGATCGAAGGCCGCACCGGCCGCCCCTGGCGGGTATCGAAACCCTCCCTGTCGGGCTTCGCCGTCGGCATCCCCGATGCCGAAGGCTCGTTGTTCGAGCCGCAGCCGGCCTGACCGTCGAAATCCCTTCATCCGCCCCACAACCCTCCTCATGCTGAGGTGCGCCCCCCGGATTTGATCCGGGGGGAGCCTCGAAGCACGCAACGGCGGTGAGGCGCGGCATGGGCAGGGTTGCGTCCTTCGAGGCTCGCTCCGCTCGCACCTCAGGATGAGGGACTTGGGAGGGTGGCCCGAATTCTTCGTGGCTTCGATGTTCAAACGCGCCCGCTCAAGAAGCGCTTCTCCAGCATCACGTGGATGCCCTTCGCGCCGTTGACGACCTGCGTCACCCGCAGATCGGCGGCGAGGCTGCAGAGGGCATAGGCCTCCTGGCGGGAAAGACCAGTGCGCGCCGCGATCAGGCCGAGCATGTCGCGGAGCGCGATCGTGACGCAGGTGTCGAGGTCCGGGTCGAAGGCCATCGTCATGACGTGGGTCGGGGTCTCGGCCATCGGCCAGTCGAGCGCCATGTCGTCGCGGACGACGAGCTCGAAGGTGCCGACGAGCCCGGTTTCGATCGCGGTGACGCAGACCTCGCCGTCGCCCTGCACGCCGTGCCCGTCGCCGACCGAGAACAGCGCCCCGTCGACGTGGATCGGGAGATAGAGCGTCGTTCCGGCGACGAGCTCCTTGTTGTCGAGGTTGCCGCCGTTGCGGCGCGGCGGCAGGGTCGAGACCGAGCCCCAGGGCGCCGGCGGCGCGACCGCCATCACGCCGAAGAACGGCTTCAGCGGCAGCTCCAAGCCCCAGGGGAGCCGGCCGGTCATCCGCTCCCGGTCGAGCGGGATGTGCATCACGTGGGTGTCGGGGAAATCGTCCGGCAGCGCGCCTTTCAGCGGCGCCGAGTAGTTGTAGCCCCAGTCGTAATGGAGCCCGATGTCCTTGATCCGAACCTCGAGGACCTGGCCGGCCTTGGCGCCGCGGACCGCGACCGGCCCGGTGCAGATATGGCCCGGCAGCTTCGGCTTGTGGCTGGCATGCACGGCCGAGAGGGCAGGGGGCACGACGAGCGGCGGCGGCGGCATCATCTCGGGCGGACCGGAGACGGTCGAGATGGTGACCGTGTCGCCGCCGTCGACGGTCACCAGCGGCGGCAGCGCCGCGTCGAAATAGCCCCAATGGACGGTCTCGGGTCCAGCCTCGATGCGGTGATGCGCCATGATCGCTCCGTTCCGCCGGTGAATCGCGACCGCCACAAAACGGCGGCGCGACGCCCGGCGCAAGCCGGCGCGTTGACTTCATGGGACGGATAAGGGAGAGGGGCCGCGATTTCGCCCTCCGCTCGTCGCGCGACCTCCGCGCCCGGAGTTTCGCCGATGACCAGCCTTGCGGCCGAGCGTCCGATCCGGAGCAGGACGGCCGGCGTGCCCTTCGCCGAGGCGATCTTCGGGTTCGTCGAGAGGAGCCATGTCCGCACCTGCGCGCTCCTCGTCCTCCTGTCGCTCGCCTGTTTCCTGCCGGGCTTCGTCTCGCTCCAGCCGATGGACCGCGACGAGCCGCGCTATGCGCAGGCCTCGAAGCAGATGCTCGAGTCCGGCGATTTCGTCGACATCCGCTTCCAGAACGAGGCCCGGCACAAGAAGCCGGTCGGGATCTACTGGCTGCAGGCCGCCTCGGTCGCGGCCGGCGAGGCGCTCGGCGTGCCCGACGCGCACACGGCGATCGCGCTCTACCGCATCCCCTCGCTCATCGGCGCGACGGCGATGGTGCTCCTGACCTATTGGGCTGCGCTCGCCTTCGGCGGCAGGCGCGAGGCGTTCCTCGCCGCGGCTTTCGTCGGGGCTTGCGTGATTGTGATGGTCGAGGCGCGGCTCGCAAAGACCGACGCGGTGCTCGGCGCCTGCTCGGTTGCTGCCATGGGCGCGCTCGCCCGCGCCTATTTCGTGCGCGGCGCGGCCCGGCTGCCGCTCTCGACGGTGTTGATCTTCTGGCTTGCGGTCGCGGCCGGCGTGCTGGTCAAGGGCCCGCTCGTGCCGATGTTCGCCGCGCTTGCCGTGCTGGCGCTGTTTGTCCGCGAGCGCTCGGCGCGCTGGTTCCTGGCGCTCCGGCCCGGTCTCGGCGTGCTCATCGTGCTGGCGCTGGCGCTGCCGTGGTTCGTCGCCATCGCGGTCAAGAGCGGCGGTGCGTTCTTCACCGAGTCGGTCGGGCACGACATGCTCGGTAAGGTCGGCACGGCGCAGACCTATCACTGGCAGCCGCCGGGCTTCTACCTCCTCGCCTT
>JAJKJG010000177.1 GCA_021154065.1 Methylobacterium sp. | reverse complement strand
CTCCGCTTTCGGGTCTGCGCCCCGCCGGGGCGTCTTGTGGCCCTTGCTCGCCCCGCCGTCCTCGTCGCGCCAGACCGTCGGACGACGTTCCGCGGCTCGCGGCGAAGGTCCGTGTTCATCGCGTGCGCCCCGAGCGGGCCGCTCGTCGCGCGTGCGGAACGGCCGTTCGCCGCTGCGGCGCGGACGGTCCTCGTCCCGGTCGCGTCCAAACCGCCCGCCGTGATCCGGCCTTTCAGACCGGACGGCTGGCTTCGTCGAGCCGAATGGCGCAATCGGTTCGCGCACCGGGCTCTCGAAATCGACCCCCGCTGCCTCGGCGAGCGTCGCGCCCAACTGCTCCCTCAAAACTTTCGTCCGAACCTCTTCGACAAGGCCGGGTTCGAGGTCGCCGAGCTGGAACGGGCCGAAGGACAGGCGCAGCAGGCGGTTCACCTGCAGTCCCAGATGTTCCAGGATGCGCTTGACCTCGCGGTTCTTGCCTTCGCGCAGGCCCAGCGTGATCCAGACGTTATCGCCCTGCACGCGGTCGAGCGCCGCCTCGACCGGCCCATAGTCCATTCCCTCGATCGAAATGCCGCTGCGGAGCTTGTCGAGATCGGGTTGCGTGATGTCGCCATGCGCACGCACCTTGTAGCGCCGCAGCCAGCCGGTGTCCGGGTGGGCGATGACCTTCGCGAGCCCGCCGTCGTTGGTGAGCAGCAACAACCCTTCGGTGTTGATGTCGAGCCGCCCGATCGCCACGACGCGCGGCAGGTCCTCGGGCAGATTCTCGAACACCGTCTGGCGGCCTTCCGGGTCGCGGGCCGTGGTCACAAGGCCGCGCGGCTTGTGGTAGAGCCACAGCCGTGTGCGCTCCCGAGCGGGCAGGGGCTCGCCGTCCACACTGATCTTGTCTTGCGCCGTGACATTTACGGCGGGCGAGGTCAGCACCGTGCCGTTGAGGGTGACGCGGCCTTCGGCGATCATGGCTTCGGCGTCTCGGCGCGAAGCGATGCCGGCGCGAGCGATGGTTTTGGCGATGCGCTCCTCGGCCGGTTCATTGGGGGGCGCAGCCTCGGCGCGAGGCGGCTCGGAGCGGCGGTCATCCTGGCGGTCGAACCGCCGCGGCTTGTCCGCCGTGAAGCGGCTCGCGCCGCGATCGTTTGAGCGGTCGAAACGGCCCCCCTCGGAGCGCCCGCCCCGCGAGCGCCCTCGGTCGTCGGTGTTGTCGGTCATGGGACCCTGATAGCAAAGGTGAGAGAGCGAAGCGAGCGCGCCATGAACAACGCCCGGCAGCCAGGATGCGATCCGATGGAATTGGCGCTCGCCGAGGCGCGGGCGGCGGCGGCGTGCGGCGAGACGCCGGTCGGGGCCGTGATCGTCAAGGCCGGCGCGGTGATCGCAGCCGCCGGCAATCGCCCGCGCGCCTTGATGGACCCCACGGCGCACGCCGAGATGCTCGCGATCCGGAGCGCTTGCGCGGCCCTTCGGGACGAGCGCCTGACCGGCTGCGACCTCTACGTCACGCTTGAGCCCTGCGCGATGTGCGCGGCGGCGGTCTCGTTCGCCCGCATCCGGCGGCTTTATTTCGGGGCCGGCGATCCGAAGGGCGGGGCCGTCGAGAACGGCCCGCGCTTTTTTTGTCAGGCAACCTGCCACCATGCGCCGGAGGTCTACGGCGGCTTGCGCGAGCGCGAGGCGGCGGACCTGCTGAAGACGTTTTTCGCGGAGCGGCGCTAATCCTCTCACCACATGCGCCGCCGAGGGCGTTGGCGGAGTAAGCCCTTCAGGATAAGCCGCCTCCGGACGCGATTCTCAGTCCGGTCCTTTCCCCGCGCGTGGGCCGAGGCGATGACCCTCGAAATGCCGCGCGACTTCACGCTTGAGCGCATCCTTGGCCGGCTCGGCGGCGGCCAGGATGGCGCGCGCCTGAAAAAAATCGAGCACGCGGAAGCGGTCCACCGCCGGGCGCACCACGATCTCGGGCCGGTAAAGCTTGAGCTTCGCCTCGACGATCGCGCCCTGCATGATTTGGAGAGTTCCGAACATCGTCTCGAAGCCGCCGGGCGCGCGCGTCGGATGCGGGCTTGGGCCGCCGGTCACGTCGACGGCGACGAGCAGGTCGGCGCGGCCGATCAGGTGGTCGAACGGCAAAGGATTGATCGCGCCGCCGTCGACCAGGACGCGCTCGCCGTGCCGAACCGGCCTGACGAGGCCCGGAATCGCCATCGAGCCGGCGACGGCCGGCAGAAGCGGTCCTTCCTGGAACACCGCCTCCGCGCGGCCATCGTAGTCGGTCGCGACAACGAGGAGCGGCAACGCCAAATCCTCGAAACGGTCGGGCACGGCCTCCGGCCACATCCGGTCGAGGAAGCGCTCGCCGTCGATAAGGAGTGGATTGCCGCGCGCGACCAGGTCTGCGAGGCGTCCGATCCGGGCCTCGACCAGCGCCGCCATGATGACCGAGCGGTCGCGGAGAAAGCTCTCCGCATGAGCTCGAATGTCACGCGCGCTCACTCCTGCCGCATAGGCCGCTCCGATCACCGCGCCCATCGATGTCCCGGCGATGACGGCGGGCTTGATTCCGAGTTCGTCAAAGACTTCGAGCGCCGCGATGTGCGCGAGCCCGCGCGCGCCGCCGGCCCCTAGCGCGAGCGCGATCGTGGGCTGCGCGGTCTGGGCGCGGTTCGCCTCGGCGTCGTTCATGGCGCGGCGAGAAACGGCCGCACCGCCGCAAGCGTGCCGGCTGGGTCTTCCTCCGCCAGAAAATGACCGGACTTGACCTGCGCACCCACCGCTTGAGGGGCGAAGGTCCGCCGCCAGACGTCGAGCGTCGATTCCGCCTCCCCGGCAGAACCACGGGTGAGGTAGAACTCGCCCCAAACCGCCAGGACGGGGCAGGGAATGGTGCGGCCCGCCTGAAGGTCCTGCTCGTCGGCGGCCACGTCCAGGGTCGCTCCGGCGCGGTAGTCCTCGCAGAAGGCGTGGATGCGGTTCGGCTCGTTGCAGCTTGCACGGTAGGCGGCCAGTGCGCGCGGGTCGAAGGCCCTGAGCGTCCCGTCCCCCGACCATTGGGCGAGAAGCCCATCGAAATAGGGCAGGGGATCGCGGCCGATCTCCTGCTCCGGCTGCGGATAGGGACGGGCGAGGAACGCCCAATGCGCCGCCGGGAAGACGCCCGCTACGATCTGGCGCCAGACATGGAACGTCGGCAGGATGTCCAGCAGCGCTAAGCGTTCGACGCGGCCCGGCTGATCGAGCGCCAGGCGGTAGCCCACGCGCGCGCCGCGGTCGTGGCCGACGACGGCGAAGCGCACATGGCCAAGCTTTTCCATGACGGCGACCACATCGCGGCTCATGGCGCGTTTGGAATACGCTTCGTGATTGGCGTCGCTGCGCGGCGTCGAGGACCAGCCGTAGCCGCGCAAATCCATGCACACGACCGCGTGCGTTTCGGCGAGCGCCGGCGCGATACGGTGCCAGCAGGCATGGGTCTGCGGGAAGCCGTGCAGCATGACGACTGGCGGCCCGCTGCCGGCCGCCCGCGCGAAGATGCGGCCGGCCTCCGTATCGACCCAGTGCGCGGCGAAACCGGGAAAGAGATCGTCGGTCATCGGGACCTCCCGTTTCAAGGACGCCAGGCAGGCAGGATATCCGTTTTGGAGAAATCGTCGCCTGTGAACGGGAGGCTGTCATGCCGTGACGTGGCGAGCGCGCAGGCAAGCACATGTTGGCTTGGATGGCGTCACGTTACGCCCCTCTCCCGCTCCACCGCTCGCCAGCCGATGTCGTAGCGGCAAAAACCCTCGGGCCAATCGATGCGGGCGATCGCCGCGTAGGCGCGCGCCTGCGCCTCCGCGACCGTGCGGCCGGTCGCCGTCACGTTGAGCACCCGGCCGCCGCTGGCGAGGAGCCGCCCGTTCTTTTCCTGGGTGCCGGCGTGAAAGACGATCACGTCATCGAGTGCTTCGGCCCGCTCCACGCCCTTGATCTCGGAGCCTTTCTCGACCGCGCCCGGGTATCCTTTGGCCGCCATCACGACAGTCAGGGCGACCTCGTCCGACCAGCGCACGTCGAAGGTTTTCAGCACGCCGTCGCAGGCCGCGAGCAGGGCGGGGACGAGGTCGCTCTTGAGCCGCGGCATGAGGACCTGGCACTCCGGGTCGCCGAACCGGGCATTGTACTCGATGAGCTTCGGGCCGTCCGCCGTCACCATGAGCCCGGCATAGAGCACGCCGACATAAGGCGCGCCCCGCGCGCGCATGCCCGCGAGCGTCGGCGTGACGATCTAGCGCATGACGCGCTCCTGCAACGCCGGGGTGAGAATGGGGGCGGGCGAGTAGGCCCCCATTCCCCCTGTGTTCGGTCCCCGGTCGCCGTCGAACGCGCGCTTGTGGTCCTGGGCGGCGCCGAACGGGATTGCGGTCGCGCCGTCGCACAGCGCGAAGAAGCTCGCCTCCTCGCCGTCCAGAAACTCCTCGATCACGACCTCCGCGCCGGCGGCTCCGAATGCGCCGCCGAACATCGTCTCGACCGCCGCGATGGCCTCCTCGACCGTGACGGCTATCACGACGCCCTTGCCGGCGGCGAGCCCATCCGCCTTGACGACGATCGGCGCCCCGCGCTCGCTCAGGTAGAGCTTGGCGGCGTCAGCCTCGGTGAAGCGGGCGAAGGCGGCGGTCGGGATGCCGAAGTCGCGGCACAGCTCTTTCGTGAAACCCTTCGAGCCTTCAAGCTGCGCCGCCGCCCGCGTCGGGCCGAACGCCTTGATCCCCGCGGCCGCGAGATCATCCACCAGGCCCGCGACGAGCGGCGCCTCCGGGCCGACCACGACGAGGCCGACGTTTTCCGCCCGGCAAAACGACGTCACGGCCGGGTGGTCCGCGACGTCGAGCGCGACGTTAGTCCCGCATTGCGCCGTGCCGGGGTTGCCAGGCGCGATCAAAAGCCGGTCGCAGAGCGCGCTCGCCGCGATGGCCCACGCCAGCGCGTGCTCGCGCCCGCCCGAGCCGATCAGAAGGATGTTCATGGGCTCACTTTACCTCACCCTCGCATAGCTCCTAGAGGCTCCGCCCCACTCCTTTGACGCGCCATCCACAAGCCAAGCTTGGCGATTCGGCCCGTTCGCGTTAGGTTCTTGCCCCATGAGGCTCGACCCAGCGCCGACCAACGCGCCCGAATGGACCGTTTCCGACCTCGCGGGCGCGTTGAAGCGCACGCTGGAGGAGTCGTTTGGCTACGTCCGCCTGCGGGGCGAGATTTCCGGCTATCGCGGGCCGCACGGCTCGGGCCACGCCTACTTTTCGCTGAAGGATCAAAACGCCTGCATTGACGCCTGCATCTGGAAGAGCGCCTTCGCGAAGCTCCGCTTCAAGCCGCAGGAAGGGCTTGAGGTCATCGCGCTCGGGAAGATCACGACCTTTCCGCGAAACTCGAAATACCAGATCGTCGTCGAATCGCTGCAACCGGCCGGT
>JAJKJG010000176.1 GCA_021154065.1 Methylobacterium sp. | reverse complement strand
GGGTTGGCGCGCGTCCACACGGAGGTGTGCGGCTGGACGCCGGCGACGTAAGCAAGACCGAGCCCCGCGAGCGCCGAACGCAGGCTGGTGTCGGCGCCGTAACCGGCATCCATCAGGACCACGCCCGGCGGGGCGCCGGCCTCGAGCGCAGCCCGGATCTGGTCGAGTGCGATCTCGGGCTTCGTCCTGAACGTCACCTCCTCGGGCACACCCGCCTTTTTCCGGCGGGCCGGATCGGCGGCCCAGTCCTTCGGCAGGTAGAGCCTGTAGGCGATCGGGAAGCTCGCACCGGCGTTCGCGAGCGACAGGGACACTGCGACCTGGCAGTTGTCCTGCTTGCCGAGCTGTCCCGAGTACTGCCGAGCGACGCCCACCGAGTGCTTGCCCTTCTTTGGAAAGCTCGTGTCGTCGATGATCCAGGCCTCGACCGGCTCCCTGGCGGTAATTGAGGGAAGCGTCAGCTCCAGGACCTTCGCGAGGACCCTCGCGTCGGACCAGGCCGACTGGGCCACGAAATGCAACAGCGACTGGTGTTGGGCCGAGACCCGTGAGGGAGCGGTCACCGCCGCGAGCGGCTCGACGCTCTTGCGCTCCGCCGGGGTGAGGAGTCCCATGCAGTAATCCCTCAGCGGCCTTACCCGATCCGCGTGGCCGACAACCTCGGCCAAGGCGTTCACGAAAGCCCCAAAACGGTCCGCGCCGTCGCCGTCCATCACAAGCTCCGAATCGATTAACCCTCGGAGCCTATGCCTCGCTCCCGCGCCCGCACCACGCGGCCTTCTGACTCAGTAAGACTAACCGCCGTCAGCCCTGCCGCTTCGGCGTCTGCACCACGAGGCCGTCGAGCTCCGGCCGGACCCTGATCTGGCACGACAGCCGCGAGGTCGGGCGCACGTCGGAGGCGAAGTCGAGCATGTCCTCCTCCATCGGCGAGGGCGGCCCGACGACGTCCTTCCATTCCTCGTCGACATAGACGTGGCAGGTGGCGCAGGCGCAGGCGCCGCCGCATTCGGCGACGATGCCGGGCACGTCGGCGCGGATCGCCGTCTCCATCACGGTCGAGCCCTCCTCGGCCTCGACCTCGCGCGAGGAGCCGTCCTGGTCCTGGTAGGTGATCTTGATCATCGAACGTCTCGTGCGACGGCGGCCGCCGCCGGCCCCGCTCCCGGCCCGCTCCTTGAGCGGGACCGCTCCTTAGAGCAAGGCGCCGGGCTTGGCGAGCCTTGAAGCCGCGCGGATCAGGCGGCGGCGTTGCGCCAGCGCTCGGCGAGCACCGCCCGCGTCTCGGCGATCGCCTTTTCGAGCTTGCCGTCGAGCCGCGTGAGGGTCTCGGCCGCCCGGCCGTCGTCGAGCGCCTCCTCGAGCGTCCCGGCGAGCGAGGCGATCCGCCACGCGCCGACCGCCCGCGCCGCCCCTTTCAGGGTATGGGCGGCATCCGCCCGCTCGGTCAGGTCCTCGCCGGCGACGATCAAGGGCAGGAGCCTGACGCATTGCTGCTCGAACAGCGCCAGCACCTCGCGCTCGAGCGCCCGGTCGCCGAAGGTCTGGCGAGCCAGATGGGTCAGGTCGAGGAGGCGTCGATCGGCGGCGGAGCTCATGCTGATTCGATCCCGAAAGAGTGCGGATCGTGCCAGCCGGGGCCGACCGAAGCGTTTCCAGCGCGCCCGGAGCCGGGAAGGGCGGAGGATTTCCACCGCTATGGTGAAGAACCCGTTAACGACGTTCGAAAGAGGCGGGCCGTTCGGGTTTCCATGCTGGCGGGCGGCGTCTAAACTCAACTTGGTAAACGGCGGGTAATTTTTGGGGCGCGGCGCGCGTGGAGGCGGCTCCGCAATCTTTGTTGCGGTTCCGGGCGGCGTCCCTCGAGCGCGGACAGGCCCGGTGCGCATCCGCCCTGTTGCGTCACTGAAGGCGGATCAATGGCGACGGAACCCAAGCGCAAAGACCCGACCGAGGCGGCTCTCTCGGCGATCGAGGAAGCCCTGAGCCTCGATGCGACGCCGGGGCGCCAGGCGAGGCGCGAGGAGGAAGGCGAGCCGCGCTTGCCGGACGTCGCCGAATCGCGTCCGCTTTCCGAAGCGCCGCGGCGGCCGCTCGAAGGGGAGGGGATCGTCCTCCCGGCTGCCGAACCGGTCGCCGAACCGGCCGCTCCGCCGCCGCCGCGGACGGCCGAGATCGTCAGCCCGGATCGCGCCGCCGTCGCGAACGACGACCGTGAGAGCGTCGGGTCGATCCTGCAGGCGCTGCAGCGCCGGCCGTCGCGCCGGCCCTACGTCCTGGCGACGCTCGCCTCGGCGCTGTGGCTCGGCGCCGTCGCCGGGTTCGTGACGACGCAGATCGAGGGCGGCTTTCACGCCTTCATCCCGGCGCTGAGCCCGGTGCAGCTTCTCGTCGCCGCGGTGGCGCTCTTCGCGCCGCTGGTCCTGTTCTATGTCGCCGCCATGCTGGCGGTGCGCTCGATGGAGATGAAGCAAATCGCCCGCGCCGTCGGCGAGATGGCGGTGCGCCTCGTCCAGCCCGAAAGCTTCTCGACCGACGCCGTCGCCTCGGTGTCGCAGGTGATACGGCGCGAGATCGCGGCGGTCGGCGACGGCATCGAGCGGGCGCTCGCCCGGGCCGGCGAGCTCGAGACGCTGGTGCGCGGCGAGATCTCGACGCTCGAGCGGGCCTATTCCGACAACGAGATCCGCATCCGCACGCTCGTCGACGAGCTGGTCGCGCAGCGCGAGTCGATCGTCAACAATGCCGAGCGGGTGCGCGGCGCCATCACCGGCTCGCACCAGAACCTCACCCAAGACCTCGAAGCGGCGGCGCAGCGTATCGCCGAGGCGGTCAACGCGGCCGGCGAGCGGGTGACGAGCTCGCTCGAGGAGCGCGGCACGCAGATGACGGTCGCGCTCGGCCGGGCGGGCGATCGCCTCGTCGAGGACATGGCCGATCGCGGCGTCGAGATCATCGATCGCCTCGCCGGCACGCGCGACGGCATCCGGGTCGAGATCGACGAGGCCGGCGTCCGGCTCACGACCTCGCTCGAGGGCAAGGCGCAGGAGGTAACCGCCGCCTTCGAGCGCACCGGCGGTCTGCTCTCGCACACGCTTGCCGACCGCACCGCGGAGGTCACGCGCATCCTCGCCCAGACCGGCTCGGAAGTGGTCGATTCGCTGGCCCGGCAGGGCGGCGAGGTGCGCCAGGCGTTCGAGCGTACGGCGCAAAGCCTCGAGGAGAGCTTCGTCGCCCGGGGCACCGAGCTTGCCGACCGCATGTCCAATACCGGCGCCACGATTGCCGATGATTTCATCCAGCGGGCGCGCGGCCTGCGCGAGGAGATCGCCGGCGCCGGCTCGGGCGTCGTCGAGGAGATCGTCCTGCGCGGCGCCGAGGCGCGGGATCGCCTGAGCGACGCGACGCACGTGCTCTCGGGCGAGATCGCCGCCCGCGGCAGCGAGGTCCGCGACGTCATCCTGGCGGTCGGGACCGACGTTGCCGACGCGATCAAGCTGCGCGGCAGCGAGGCGCGCGACGAGATCGCCGGCGCCGCCGTCGGCCTCGCCGACGACATCGTCGACCGCGGCCGCGGCACCCGCGACGAGATCGCCGCCGCAGGCTCGCAGATCGTCGACGAGCTCGCCCGTCGCGGCGCCGCCGTGCGCGACGGCATGGCCCAGGTCGGCGCCCGCATCACCGAGATCATGCTGACGCGCGGTACCGCGCTGCGGGACCAGATCGCCTCGGCCGGCACGGCCGCCGCCGACGAGATCCGCATGCGCGGCGACGCGGTGCGGCAGGAGATCGCCAGCACTGGCTCGGGCATCGCCGGCGAGATCGCCGAGCGCGGGCGCGAGGCGAATGAGCGGATGGCAGGCACCGGCGTCGCGCTCGCCGACGAGATCAGGAACCGCGGCGACGAGGTGCGGCAGCAGATCGCCAGCACCGGATCGGGGATCGCCACCGAGATCGCGGCCCGCGGACGCGAGGCGCACGAGCAGATCGCCGGCGCCGGCACCGGCATCCTCCAGCATATCCGCGTTCACGGCAGCGAGCTGCGCGATGAGATCGCCGCGACCGGGGCGGTGCTCGTCAACGAGCTCGCGACGCAGGGCGGCACCGTCCGCGACCAGCTCGCCGCGACCGGCGCCGGGATCACCGAGGTCATCGTCCTGCGCAGCGGCGAGCTGCGCGCGCAGATCGCCTCCTCGGGCAATGATCTCGTCGAGCAGCTCGTGACGCGGGCGAGCTCGGTCCGCGACGAGCTCGAGAGCGTCACCCGCATGGCGGCCGAGACCATCGCGACCCGCGGCGACGATCTGGCGCGGCGGCTCGAGGCGACGAGCCTCAAGCTCAACGAGACCATCACGGTCCATGGCGAGGCGCTGCATTCGAACCTCGCCGATGTCGGCGAGCGCGTCACGGCGCTCGTCGAGAGCCGCACCGCGAGCGTCACCGGCGCGCTCGATCGCACCATCCGGTTCGTCACCGACGAGCTCGCCGCGCGCACCGAAGGCTTCCAGGCGGCGTTCGACGCCCGCGGCCGCGAGCTCGCCGAAGCGCTCGCGAGCCACACCAGCGACGCGCACGGGCGCCTCGCCGGCACCGGCAAGGACGTCGTGCTCGCGATCGCGAGCCAGGGAGCGCGCGTCAACGAGGCGCTCGCCCGGACCGCCGACGCGCTCGCGAGCTCGCTCGACACCCGCGGCCGCGAGATCGACGGCATGCTCGGCAACCGCCTCGGCGCGCTCGAGGAGACGGTCAGCCGCAGCGGCGTCCTCGTCGACCGCCTGTCGGGCGACATCGGCGCCCTGGCGCAGAACGTGACCACGCATCTCGAGGAGATGGATCGTATCGTCACCGACCGCGGCCAGGCGCTCGCGGCCTCAGTCAGCGCGCGCGCCCGCGAGGCGGCCGGCATCGTCGAGGCGCAGCTCGGCGCGCTCGAGGAGCGCTCGGTCAAGCGGACCTCCGAGATTTCGGCGAGCTTCGACACCATCGTCTCGCGCGTCGACCAGGTGCTCGGGGCGCGGGCGGGGGCGCTTGGCGAGGCGCTCGTGGCGCGCACCGGCGAGCTCGCCCGGGTGATGGCGGAAGGCGGTCGCGAGGTCGCGAAGGCGCTCGACGCGCGCGGCAACGAGATCGGGCAGGCGATCACGGCGAAGACCCGGGAGCTGACCGAAGTTCTGTCGGCGAAGGTCGAGGAGATCGACCGCAGCCTCGGCGGCCGGTTCGGCGAGGCGGCGTCGACGCTCGACGCCAGCGTCGGGCGCTTCGAGGATCGCGTCATCGGCCGCCTCGAAGGGGTCGCCGTCAGCCTCGACGAGCGCGGGCGCTCGATCGGGGATACGCTCGGCTCGCGCGCGACCGAGCTCATCGAGCTTCTGGCCGAGCGCAGCCAGACCACGGACGAGGTCCTGACCGCCCGCGCCCGCGACCTCGTCAATCTCTTCGACGAGCGCAGCCGCGAGGTGACGACGGCGCTCTCCGGCCATACCGATGCGTTCGCCCGGATGTTCGATGAACGCAGCCGCGACATCGCCGCGAACCTGTCCGGCCGGACGGACGAGCTCGCGCAGGTCTTCGAGGATCGCGGCCGCCATCTCTCCGAGCTGATCGACAACGGCACCTCGTCGATGGCGGCGCAGCTCGAGGATCGCGGCCGCTCCGTCTTCGGCGCGCTCGGCAACCGCATGTCCGAGATGGCGGACCTGTTCGACCGCGGCGGCGCCTCGCTCGCCGAGCTCCTCGACAATCGCGGTAACCGCATCGTCTCGCTGCTCGGCGAGCGCGTCGCCGAGATCAACCATCTGTTCGACACGAGCGCCGAGAGCATCGTCGGGACGCTCGGCGCGCGCGTGTCGGAGCTCGGTTCGATGCTCGACGAAGGCAGCGCCGCGTTCCATCAGCTGCTCGACAGCCGCACCGGCGAGATCCAGCAGCTTCTCGACGGGCGCGGCGAGGCGCTCGTCGGCAGCCTCAACCGCAACATGTCCGAGTTCTCGCGACTGGTCGACGAGCGTGCCGCGACGCTGACGCGGGTGCTCGACCTGCGCGGCCAGGCGCTCACGACGGCGCTCGCCGAGCGCATCCAGGAGATCACGCACATCCTCGACGATCGCACCGGCAACGCCGCCGGGCTGCTCGAGATGCGCGGCGAGGCCATTACGGGGGCGCTCGGCCATCAGCTCGCCGAGATCGAGCAGCTGTTCGAGGGCCGCGCCGCGGCGTTCCACACCGTCCTCGACGAGCGCGGCAACGCCATGGTCGCCGCGCTCGGCGAGCGGGTGGTCGAGATCGGCGACCTGTTCGACCGACGCGGCACGGCGCTCGTCGACGCCATCGGCGAGCGCGGCGGCGCACTCACACGCGAGGTCGCCGCGGTCGGCGAGACGGTGACGCGAGCGCTCGACGAACGCTCGACGGCGATCCTGACCGGCCTGCAGGCGCGCATCGCCGAGCTCACGACCCTCTATGGCCAGTCGACCGAGGCGCTTCGGCGCGCTGTCGACGAAGGCACCGCCACCACGGTCGCCACCCTTGCCGGCACGAACGAGCGCCTGCAGGGCGATCTCAACGGCGTTCTCGGGCGGCTGCAGGAGGCGAGCGGCCTTTTGCGCGACGTGCTCGTGCACGGCAGCGGCGATCTCGGCGCGCTGCACGAAGGCCTTGTCGGCCGCATCGATCAGCTCGAGTCGATCCTCTCCGAGGTGACCGCCCGAACCGGTCGCGCCTCCGGCGAGGTCGCGGGCCAGGTCGAGGCGCTGCGCGGCGTCACCGACGGGGCGCTGAAGCAGGCCGGCGATCTCGTCGCGTCGCTCGACGAGCGCGGCCGTTCGCTCGCCGAGAGCACCCGCGAGCAGCTGCGGGCCCTCGCCGAAGCGACAGGCACGCTCGAGCAGGTCGAGGCGCGCATGGGCGCGGCGCTCGGCGAGCGGCGGCAGGCGCTCGAGGGCCTGCTCGCCCGCATCGGCGAGCGCTCGAACGAGCTCGAGGGCGTGACGACCGCTTTCACGCGCCTCGTCGAGGACTCGCTCCGCAACGCCGAGGCGAAGGCGCGCCAGATCGGCGCGGTGCTGGCAAACAGCGCCGAGGCGACGACGAGCGCCATCGGCGAGCAGTTCGAGCGCGTGCGCTCGACCACCGGTGAGGAGAGCGCCCGCACGGCCGCGTCGCTGCGCCAGGCCTATGAGGAGGTCATCAACCAGATGGGCGAGGCGCTCGGCGCCGCGACCGGGCGCTTCCGCGACGCGGCGGGCGAGCTTCGCACGATGTCGGCGCAGATCCAGCACGAGCTCGAGGCGACCCGCGCCGAGGTCCGCCGCGGCGCGATCGAGCTGCCGCAGGAGACCGAGGAAGCCGCCGCCAACATGCGCCGGGTCGTCGCCGACCAGATCAAGGCGCTGAACGAGCTCTCCGCCCTGGTGTCGCGCTCGAGCCGCGCGGTCGACGCCGCGCCGCCGGCGCCGCAGCCCCGGCGCGTCAACGAGCCGGCGGCGGGCATCGCGGCGGAGCTGCGCTCGACGCAAGGTCCGACGCCGGAGCTGCGCCCGACCCAAGGGCCGGCGCCGACGCCGCGC
>JAJKJG010000175.1 GCA_021154065.1 Methylobacterium sp. | reverse complement strand
GGCGCGGGCGATCGTCGCCGCCGGGCGCCGGGCGCGCGTCGCGGCGATGGCGGGGCGGACGCTCGCCCTCGGGCCTGGGCTGGCTCACGAGCCGCTCGACCAGGACCTTGCGTCCCTCCGGCGCCCTGATCGAGGCGACCCGCTCGCGCTGACGCTCGCCGGCGGCGGCGCGGGCGGCGCGCGGATCCTCGCCGCGGCGCGGCGCCTTGTGCCGCGGCCTGTCCTCGCCGCCGTCGCGCCAGACCGTCGGCCGGCGCTCGGGCCGGCCGCCGACGCGTGGGCGCTCGTCGCTCCGCTCGCCGCCGCGCGATGCACCGCCTCGGGGACCGCCGTCGCGGTCACGGCTCTTGAAATCGCGCTCGCCGCTGCGCTGTGGGCGCTCGCCGAAGCCGCCGCGCGGGCGGTCGTCGTGGTCGCGCCGGTCGTCGCGATCGCGCCGGTCGTCGCGCCGCGGCGGGCGCTCGCCCTTGGCCTTGCGGGTCTCCGATCCGAACGGCGCGATCGGCTCGCGCACCGGGCTCTCGAAATCGACACCCGCTTCACCCGCGAGCTTCGTCCCTAGCTGCTCCTTCAGGACCTTGGTGCGCACCTCCTCGACGAGCCCGCTCTCGAGCTCGCCGAGCTGGAACGGCCCGAAGGAGAGCCGGATCAGCCGGTTCACGGCAAGCCCGAGATGCTCGAGGATCTTCTTGACCTCGCGGTTCTTGCCCTCGCGCAGCCCGAGTGTGATCCAGACGTTGTCGCCCTGGACGCGGTCGAGCGTCGCCTCGACGGGTCCGTAATCCATGCCCTCGAGGGTGATCCCGGCCTTGAGCTTGTCGAGCTCCGCCTGCGTCACGTCGCCATGCGCACGCACGCGATAGCGGCGCATCCAGCCGGTGTCGGGATGGGCGATCACCTTGGCGAGCCCGCCGTCGTTGGTGAGGAGCAGGAGCCCTTCGGTGTTGATGTCGAGGCGGCCGATCGCGACGACGCGGGGCAGGTCCTCGGGCAGGCTCTCGAACACGGTCGGCCGGCCTTCGGGATCGCGCGCGGTCGTGACGAGGCCGCGCGGCTTGTGGAACAGCCACAGGCGCGTGCGCTCGCGCGCCGGCAGCGGCTCGCCGTCGACGGTGATCCTGTCCCGGTCGGTGACGTTGACGGCCGGCGAGTCGAGCACGGCGCCGTTGAGCGTGACGCGGCCTTCGGCGATCATCGCCTCGGCGTCGCGGCGCGAGGCGATGCCGGCGCGGGCGATCACCTTGGCGATGCGGTCCTCCTGCGGCGCCTCCGTCTCCGCCTTCAGGGCGGAGGCGCGCTCGTCGCCGGGGCGGCCGCGATCGGGCCGGCGGTCGTTCCTGCTGTTGTCGGTCATGCCGGCCTGATAGCAGAGCCGGAATGGCGAGGCGAGCGGACCCGAACAACGCCGGCGAGACGCCGCTCGACCCGATGGGCCTGGCGCTCGCCGAGGCGCGCGCCGCGGCAGCACGGGGCGAGGTGCCGGTCGGCGCCGTCATCGTCAAGGACGGCGCGCTCGTCGCCGCGGCGGGGAACAGCCCCCGCGCTCTCAAGGATCCCTCGGCCCATGCCGAGATGCTGGCGATCCGCGCCGCCGCCGCGGCGCTCGGCGACGAGCGCCTCTTAGGCTGCGACCTCTACGTGACGCTCGAGCCCTGCGCGATGTGCGCCGCCGCGATCTCGTTCGCGCGCATCCGCCGGCTGTATTTCGGTGCTGCCGATCCGAAGGGCGGCGCGGTCGAGAACGGCGTGCGCTTCTTTGCCGCCCCGACCTGCCACCACGCGCCGGAGGTGTACGGAGGGATTCGCGAGGCCCAGTCGGCGGCGCTTCTCAAGGCGTTCTTCGTCGAGCGGCGCTGACCTCCTCTCCCGGCGCGCCGGGAGAGGAGAAGTGCCGCTCGAGCTCGCGCTTCAGCTCGTCCTTCACCGGCGCGGCGGCGGCGAGGATGGCGCGGGCGTCGAAGAAATCGAGGATTCGGAAGCGGTCGACGGCGGGGCGGACCACGATCTCCGGCCGGTAGATCTTGAGCTTCGCCGCGACGATCGCCGCCTGCATGATCTGGAGCGTGCCGAACATCAGGTCGAACCCCGCAGGGCTCCGCCCGCCCATCGGCGGCGGCCCGCCGGTGACGTCGACCGCGACGATGATGTCGGCGCGCCCGATCAGGCGATCGAAGGGCAGCGGATTGACGGCGCCGCCGTCGACGAGGAGGCGCTCAGCCAGACGCACCGGCCGGATCACGCTCGGGATGGCGATCGAGGCCGCGACCGCCGGCACGAGCGGCCCCGCGGTGAACGCCGCCTCGGCGCGGGCGTGATAATCGGTCGCCACGACCTCGAGCGGCAGGGCGAGATCCTCGAAGCGCTCCGGCACGGCCTCGGGCCAGAGCCGGTCGAGGAGCCGCTCGCCGTCGATCAGGAACGGGTTGCCGAAGCCGGAGACGATGTCGGCGAGGCGTCCGACGCGCGACGCGATCAGCGCCGCCATGACGCCGGAGCGGTCGCGCAGCGTCGCCGTCGCATGCTCGCGGATCGCGCGCCCGCTCATGCCGGCCGCATAGGCGGCCCCGACGACCGCGCCGATCGAGGTGCCGGCGATGAGCGACGGCTTCACCCCGAGCTCGTCGAAAGCCTCGAGCACCACAATGTGGGCAAGCCCACGGGCGCCGCCGCCGCCGAGCGCGAGGGCGAAGCTCGGGCCGCCTCCCGGGGAGCCCGGGCGCGCCGTCATCCGCGGCCTTCGCCGAGCCGCGGCATGATCTCGACGAAGTTGCAGGGGCGGTGGCGGTTGTCGAGTTGGGCTTCGAGGATGCCGTCCCAGGCGTCCTTGCAGGCGCCGGGCGAGCCCGGCAGGACGAAGACGTAGGTCTCGCCGGCAAGTCCCGCGGTCGCGCGCGACTGGATCGTCGAGGTGCCGATCTTGTCGAAGCTGATGCGGTGGAACACCGCCGAGAAGCCGTCCATGCGCTTGTCGAGCAGGGGCTCGACCGCCTCCGGCGTCACGTCGCGGCCGGTGAAGCCGGTGCCGCCGGTCGTGATCACGACGTCGACCTCGGGGTCGGCGATCCAGCCCCGCACCTTCGCCTGGATCGCGGCGATATCGTCGGTGACGACGGCGCGCCCGGCGAGGCGGTGCCCGGCCTTGTTCAGGCGCTCGACGAGCACGTCGCCGGAGCGGTCGTCAGTGAGCGATCGGGTGTCGGAGACCGTCAGCACCGCGATCGAGAGCGGCAGGAAGGAGCGGTTGAGATCGAGACCGGGCATGGCGGGTTCTTCTTCGCACGGGACGAGCGCTCTTAACCCAATCTTTGCCATGACGCCCGCCGTTTCGGGCGCGCGGCGGCGCAACGCCGGCCCGTTTCCGCACCCTTAAAGCCGGTCGTGGCCTTCTCCCCGGACGAGGAGGGCCCGGAACGATGCTTGCGCCCGCGCTGCGACAGGATCTGCTCGAACGTCTCGATGCGCTCGCCCGCCCGGCCGGCGAGGTGGCGCAGGGGCCGCTCCTCGAGCTCGTTGTCGATCTCTTCCTAGCGCAGAGCGAGGTCGAGGAGCCCGAGCGCCGGAGGGCCTGCCTCGATCTTGCCCTCTCGCTCGTCCCGCGCGCCGCGCCGGAGCCTTTGCGCGCCATCGCGAGCCGGCCCGGCCTCACCGAGGACGTCGCCGACGCCATCGTGCGACGCGGCGACCGGGACGCGGTCGCGCTGCTGGTCGCGAACCGCAGCGCCCGGCTCGCGCCCGGAAGCCTCGCGGCGGTCGCGGACCTCGCCTGGCGCGACGCCGGGCTTCGCGGCGCCTTCGTGCAGCGCTCCGACTTGCCCGGAGCGATCGTCGACAAGCTCTGGCCCTCGCTCCATAGCGGCTTCAAGGCGCGGCTGATCGCCTCCGGCTTCCGCTACAGCATGAGCGAGGTCGAGGAGGTCGGACGCGAGACCTCGGCCGCGCTAAGCGACGCCGGCCGCTCCGGCGCCCTGCCGCAGAGCATCGACACCTACGCGGCGCTCGTCCGCGACCGGCTGATCGCGATCGACGAGGCGCTCGTCGAGATCATGCAGAACGGCCGGCTCGTCGAGGCGGCGCAGCTCATCGCGCGCTGCCTCGGGCTCGGAGAGGGGGTCGCGCTCAACCTGCTCTACGGCGTCTACGACCACGGGCCGGCGGTGCTCGCCTGCCACGCCGGGCTCTCCGAGGACGTGATCCTGCGCATCGCCGAGGCGCGGTCGCGGCTGTCCTGGGTGCCCTCGACCGACCTGTCCCGGATGCGCACGACCGCGAAGGGGATCACCGGCACCGAGGCGGCCGAGATCCTCTCCGCGCTCGACGGCCTCTGGCAGGGCGGGGTCGCCAACACCGGCGACCGGCGGCGCTTCCGCAGCGCCGCGTGACGGCTCAGAGCCGCGCCGCGCGGAACGTGTCGCACTGCTGGACTTGGCCGTTCTTCAGGCCGTTCATGAACCAGCGCACGCGTTGGGCCGAGGAGCCGTGGGTGAACGAGTCCGGCACCGCGTAGCCCTGGGCCTGCTTCTGCAGCCGGTCGTCGCCGATCGCCTCGGCCGCCTTCATCGCCTGCTCGACGTCGCCCTCCTCGAGGAAGTGGTATTTCTGGTCGGAGTTCTTGGCCCAGACGCCGGCGAGGCAATCGGCCATGAGCTCGACCCGGACCGAGATCTGGTTCGCCTCGGGCTCCCCGATCTCGCGCTGGCGCGCTTGCGCTTTTTGCAGCAGGCCGAGCTGGTTCTGGACGTGGTGGCCGACCTCGTGCGCGATCACGTAGGCGTAGGCGAAATCGCCGCCGGCGCGGAACTTGCGCTGCATCTCCTGGAAGAAGGAAAGGTCGATATAGACCGTCTGGTCGATCGGGCAGTAGAACGGCCCCATCTGCGAGCGCGCGCCGCCGCAACGCGAGCGCGTCGCGCCCGAGTAGATCACCATCTTCGGCGCGGCGTAAGGCTTGTTGACCTGCTCCGGCAGCACGACCTTCCAGACGTCCTCGGTGTTGCCGAGGATCTTGGCGGCGAACTGACCGGCGCGGTCGTCCGGCGGCGCCCCGGTGCGTCCCTGCGGTGCGCGCTGCGTCTGCTCCTGCGGCGCGCCGCCGCCCATCATCGATTCGCCGGCGCCGATCAGGATGCGCGGATCGATGCCGAGCGCCCAGCCGGCGAGCGTCAGGACGATGATGGCGCCGATGCCGAGCCCGCCGCCGCCCATCGGGATGCCGAAACCGCCGCCGCCTCCGCCGCCACGCCGGTCCTCGACGTTGTCGGAGCTTCTGAAATCGTCCCAGCGCATGGGCTCATCCCTTCGGGGCGGCAGAGTCGCCCGCGGCCAAGCTAGCGGCGGGCTTCGGCTAGTAAAGCTTGTTCTGCCGCGCCGGGTTCCGGCGCGGGGCGCGCCGGCCTCAAGCCGGCCCGGTTTTTTCGTCGAGCGCGCGACGAAGCGCGCGGAAGTCGCGCCAGGCGAGCCGCTTCTGCAGCGGGCTGCGCAGGAGATAGGCCGGGTGCAGCGTCGCGAGCGCGCGGATGTCGCGCCGCGTCCGGTAGGGGAACCAGCGTCCGCGGCTGCGCAGGATGCCCTCCTTGACGCCGAGGAGCTCGCGCGCCGAGGCGCCGCCGAGGCAGACGAGGATGTCGGGATCGGCAAGCTCGATCTGGCGCTCGAGGAAGGGCTTGCACATCGCCACTTCCTGGGGCGTCGGATCGCGGTTGCCGGGCGGGCGCCAGGGCACGATGTTGGCGATATAGACGGCGCCGCGGTCGAGGCCGATCGCGGCGAGCATGCGGTCGAGGAGCTGGCCGGCGCGGCCGACGAAGGGCTTGCCGACGCGGTCCTCGTCGGCGCCGGGCGCCTCGCCGACGAGCATCAGCCGGCCCAAGGGGTTGCCGTCGGAGAAGCACAGGTTCTTGGCGCTGAACTTGAGGGCGCAGCTCTCAAAGCCTGCGAGCAGCGCCTCGAGCTCGGCGAGCGTTGCGGCGCTTCGCGCCCGCTCGCGGGCGTCCTCGGCGGCCTCGGCCGGTGACGCGGGGGCAGGCGAGAGCGGCCGCCGGCTCGGCGCCGCCTCAGGCGCAGGCGGAGCGGGCCGGTGTGCCGGCGCCGGCCGCGCCGCCTCCGCGAAGCGATCGTGCGGCGCCTCGTCGAGGGCGCAATCGACGCCCGCCTCGGCATAGAAATCGAGCAGCGACTCGAGCGCGGCGCGGTCCGGGGCGAGATCGCTCATCGCTAAGATGTAGGCGGTCCGTGACAGGCCGACAATGTTGCGCGACGATGCCGACGATGATGGGCAATGATGCCGACGATGATGCGCAACGTTGCCGATGATGATGCGCAACGTTGCCGGCCGCCGGGGGTTGCCGCCGCGGGCGAGGTAGTTCATATGTGAACTATCGCCGATGGGGAGGACAGGATGGAGCTGCCCGAACGGGAATCGATGGCGTTAGACGTCGTCGTCGTCGGTGCCGGGCCGGCGGGGCTTTCGACCGCGATCCGCCTCAAGCAGCTCGCGGCCGAGAAGGGCGCCGAGGTCTCGGTCGTGGTGGTCGAGAAAGGCTCGGAGGTCGGCGCCCACATCCTCTCGGGCGCGGTGATCGATCCGATCGGCCTCGACCGGCTCGTGCCCGACTGGCGTGAAGACCCGGAGCGCCCCTTGACGACCGAGGTCGCGCGCGACGAGTTTCTCTACCTCACCGCCACCCGAGGCTTGCGCATGCCGCAGTGGCCGATGCCGCGGCTGATGTCGAACCACGGCAACTTCATCGGCTCGCTCGGCGACGTCTGCCGCTATCTCGGGCGCAAGGCCGAGGAGCTCGGGGTCGAGATCTATCCGGGCTTTCC
>JAJKJG010000174.1 GCA_021154065.1 Methylobacterium sp. | reverse complement strand
TGAATGATGCGGGGCGGCGGCGTTCGCGCCTTGCCGTTCGATTCAAGCGCGGGCCGCACGGCGTTGACGCCTGACGGAGGTTCTCGGGCGCTTGGCTCAAGGAGACGGAACCCGAGCTTGCATGGGCTGGTTGTCCGAGTGCCATCACCAACAGCAGATTCTCAGGGAGGCGTCCCATGGCGGACAACGATCGTTGGAGGAACGACCAGGAGCGCGGCCGCTATCGGTCTCGCGATGATCAGCAAGGACGGGCGGAGGGCCGTTACGAGGATTGGGGCGGGCGTCCCGACCAGGGCCGCTTCACCGGAGAAGGCGGCTCTCGGGGCGGCGCCGAGGGCCGCTACGCCGACAGAGGGCGCCATGAGGACTTCGGCGGACGTCCCGATCAAGGCCGGTTCCCGGGAGAGAGCGGCAGACCTCGCGGCGGCACGGAAGGTTACGGATACGGCGGCGGCTATCGCGGGGGCGGCGGCTATGGCCGCGACGACGACCGTGATCGCTACGGGGGCGAGGACCGCGGCTTCGGCTCCGGCGGGGACCGGGAGAGCGGCGGGTTCGGCGGCGACTACTACAGCGGCTTCTACGGCGCCGACCAGAACTATGGCCGAGGGCGCGGCGAAGATCGCGACCGGACCTATGGCCGGAGTTCGTCCGACTACGCCCGCGGCGGCGACCAACGCGGCTATCTCGACACCCGGCGCGGCGACGAGTGGCGCCGCTACGCCGACCGCGGCGGCGCCGGCCGTGAGAGTTACGGCCGTGAAGGCTATGGCGGCCAGGATCGGAGCGGTCCGGGCTACCGTGGCGAACGCGGCTTTTTCGAGCGCATGGGCGACGAAGTCGCCTCCTGGTTCGGTTCGGACGACGCCGCGCGCCGTCGTGGCCAGGATGCCCGGCAGGGCGATCCGGGGGCGCAGCACCATCGCGGCCGAGGGCCGAAAGGCTACGCCCGCTCGGACGAGCGCATCCGCGAAGACGTGAGCGATCGTCTGACCGACGATCCCTATGTCGACGCGTCCGACATCGAGGTGAGCGTCTCCGGCCGCGAAGTGACGCTCTCGGGCACCGTAGAGAGCCGCGAGGCGAGGCGGCGCGCCGAGGATATCGCCGAGAGTGCCGGCGGCGTCACTCATGTGCAGAACAACCTGCGGGTTCAGCCCCAGGGCCTGTCGGGCGGCATGGCCAGCGCCCTGGGCGGCGCGACAGGCGCCTCTGGGACCGTCACGGGCGGGGGCGAAACGGCAAGCTCCGCCTCTCGGAACGCGGCGTCTCAAGGCGTGACGACGCCGCCCATGGGCGAGTCGATCACGGGCATGAACTCAAGCGACGCCAACCGGATCGCGCAGGAGACGTTCGGCTCGACCACGGACACGACGGGATCCCGTCGCTCATAGGCCCGCGGCCGCACGGCTCCGCTGGATCTCGGAACCGGCGGAGCCGATGCCGTCAATCCTCCGCGAACGTCCGGATCAGAACGTTCGCGATCGCGAACGGCAGGGGCGCGAACAGACCATCGGGGTGGCGGCGCTCCAGCATGAGCCGCGCTTCGCCGCGCGAAAACCAGCGGCCGTCCTCCAACTCCGCGCAGTCGAGGATCAGCCCGTCGTCCAGGCCCTCGGCGATGCAGCCGATCATCAGCGAGGCCGGAAACGGCCAGGGCTGCGAGGCGAGGTAGCGGACCGCTCCCACCCGCACGCCCGCCTCTTCAAAGGTCTCGCGGCGCACCGCGTCCTCGATCGTCTCGCCGGGTTCGATGAAGCCGGCCAGGCACGAGTACATGCCCGGCGGGAACCGGCTCTGGCGGCCGAGCAGGCAACGGTCGCCCCGCGCCACCAGCATGATCGCGACCGGGTCGGTGCGTGGAAAATGCTGCGCGCCGCACGCGCCGCAGTCGCGCCGGAAACCGGCGCAGGACATGCTGGTCGGCGCGCCGCACTGGGCGCAGAAGCGGTGGTGCGCGTGCCAATGGAGCAGCGCCTTGGCGGTGGCCAGGATGCCAAGCTCCTCGGCCGGCACCACGCCCTGCACGGCGATCGAGCGCAGATCGAGAAGCGTGTAGCCCGCATCGTCGCCGAAGGCTCTGGCGGCGTCCGGCCCCGCCAGGGTCGCCAGCACCGGACGACCCTCGTGCGTGCCCAAAAAAACCTGCTCCCGCCACGACGGCGCGCGGGCGAGATCGGCGAGCGGCAGCAAGCTCGTCGCGCTGTCGCCGGCGATCCGGAGGACCGGCGTTTCGCCCGCGATCAGGATCGTCCGGGCCTGCGAATCGCCGGCGTGGCGCTCCAGGACGCCGTCGCCCCGCTCGGCGGAGTGGCGCAGCAGCGCGCTGCGGACGAATCCGAGGCGGCCGGTCAGGGCATCGGTCATGGGCGTCCGTCCTCGATCGTGTCAGGCGGCGGCGAACAGGGTGGCCGCGCGCTCGATCAGAGCGGCGGCGGCGTGGGGCGGGTAAGGCGTTGCGGTCCCGCAGCCCCAGACCGGACCTGGCCAGGCGGGATCGGAGCGGAAGCGCCCGACGACATGAACGTGGAGTTGGGGCACATGATTGCCGAGCGCGCCGAGGTGCACCTTGTCGGGCCGCGCGAGATCGAGCATGACCCGCGTCGCGATGCGCAGTTCGCCCATTAGCGCCGCCGCGTCGGCGTCGGCAAGGTCCGTGATCTCCCGCGCGTCCGGGAGGCGCGGGACGAGCACGAACCAGGGGAAGCGGGCGTCGTTCATGAGCAGGACGGAGGACAACGGCAACTCGCCGACGGGCAGGGCGTCCGCGGCCAGGCGGGGATCGAGCGCGAAAACGGCGTTCATCGGTCAAGCTCGAACGGAAGGCGGGGGATCGGCATTTCGGATCACATGATACAGGATAGAGCCGGAACGCCGGAATGACATTCCCGGAAGAGGCGTTTTCGGACAATCTGCTCCGGCGGGCGGACCGAGCGCAGTTCACCGATGGAATTGACGGGGAGCGCCATGCGAGTCCTGGGGCGAGCGTTTGCGGGTCTGAAACGGCTGTCGGACGAGGCGATGCGGTCGACCCCCGCCGCGCGGGAGCCGCCCCGCGTCCTGACGGAGGTCATCCGGTTCGGGACCAATCCCGGCAATTTGAGAATGTTCGCGTTCGTCCCGGACCGGCTCGCGCCCTCGCGCCCGCTCGTCCTCGTCCTGCACGGCTGCACGCAGACAGCCGCGGGATACGACGAGGGCGCGGGCTGGTCGACCCTCGCCGAACGCTATGGCTTCGCTCTCGTCTTCGCGCAGCAGAAGCGCGCCAACAACCTGCGAACCTGCTTCAACTGGTTTCAGCCGGAGGACGTCGGCCGCGACCGCGGCGAAGCCCTCTCGATCCGCCAGATGGTCGAGCACATGGTCGAGCGGCACCGCCTCGGCCGGGGACAAGCTTACGTGACGGGACTGTCCGCGGGGGGAGCGATGACGATGGTCATGCTGGCCGCCTATCCCGACGTGTTCGCCGGCGGAGCCGTGATCGCGGGCTTGCCCTACGGCTGCGCCGGCAATGCCCGCGAAGCGCTCGCATGCATGTTCCAGGGCTGCGCCCGCTCGCCCGAGGACTGGGGCGACCGTGTGCGGGCCGCCGCGGCCCGTGGCCGAAGCTCTCGGTCTGGCACGGCACGGCCGACATGACCGTGGCGCCGCTCAATGCGCAGGAGATCGTCAAGCAGTGGACGAACGTTCACGGGCTCGGCGCCGAGCCGGATGCGGTCGAAACGGTGGACGGCTATCCGCGGCAGGTCTGGCGCGGGCCGACGGGCGAGACGGTGATCGAGGCCTACACGATCACGAGCATGGCCCACGGCACGCCGCTGACCACCCGCGGCGACGCGCTTGGAACGCCGGGTCCCTTTCTGCTCGACGTGGGGATTTCGTCGAGCTACCACATCGCGCGGTTCTGGGGACTAACGGGCGAGGCCGTGGTCGGCCATAAGACGGCCGAACCCCCGACGGGAGAAGACACGGTCCCGAGCTCCGGCATGGGCACGATCGTGCGGAAGGCGCTCAAGGCCATGGGCTTGCTCAAATCCTGATGCATGGATCGCGTTGGTCCCTTATGGTCCTCGCGCGCGGCGTCGTCTTGAGGCCGGCGCGCTTTCATGGAGTGATCGGAATGACGAGCAACCCTGGCCTGGCCGGTGCGACGGCCGCGCTGTGCCTCTTCGCTCTCGGGGAGGCCGCCCTGGCCCAAACGAGCGTGTACCGGAGCGTCAATGCGGCGTCCGGAAAGTCCGTCAGGGTTCGCGTGGTGACGAACCTCAAGAAGGATTGCACGGTCGGAGCCCCGGCCTCGATCCGCGTCGTGACCCCGCCGAAAAACGGTTCGCTGGTGGTCAAGAACGGAAAGCTGAAGACGCCGGCGGACTATCGTTGTCCCAACGTCGAAACGCCGGTGCAGGCCGTGTTCTATCAATCCAATCCCAAATACACCGGCTCGGACGAGGTCGCCTTCGAGGTGAAAACCGCGGAGGGCCCGACCCAATCAATCTCCATCAAGATCCACGTCGGCGACAAGCCGGCCGCCGCCGCTCCGAAGGAAAAGGACGGCGTCGACCTCTGAGCCGCGACAGGCCGGTCGAGGGCATTTGAGCCGGCGAGCGGAACCGCCCCGATCGCTCCTTCCGCGCCGGGGCGCCTCCTTCTCTCACGACGGCATGCGTCGGGCCCGGGCCAAGCGTCATTAAAAAGCCAGATGCGGCCGACCTTCTTGAGTCGGCGTGGCGCTGATTCTCAGGACTGAGGCCGCCCGGTTTTCCGGGGGGGTTCTGGGGTGTGGCCCAAGACTTGCTGATGCACGATGAGGATGAGGCTGTCGAGCGTCCGCAGCCTGCGGCGATCGCTTGCGTGAGGGACGGAAGCTTTCGCGTGCCGGCGGCGTGCAGGGCTGAGGGGAACAGGGAGGCGGATCATGTCAAGACATCAGACGTCGAGAATGGCCGAAGCTTTGCCGCCACGCATCTATGCCGAGGAGCTGACGCCTTCGCTCCAGATGGCTCTCGCCGCCCTGGCCGACATTGATTTCAGCCATGAACGCGATCTCGACCAGTTGCGG